>JBAXUC010000069.1:0-7596 GCA_037129855.1 Actinomycetota bacterium
CGCTAAGACGTTCGCAGAATCAGGCGCAAGCGTCATGATGGTGTCTCGAAAAATTGAAGAGTCAGCCATGGACGGCATTGATGGGGAAGTGGCAATTCGGCAAGCAAATGTCGGAGACCCGACTGCTGCTACTGATGTCGTGCGCGAAACCATTGCAAAGTTTGGACGTCTAGACATTTTGGTGAACAATGCCGCAACAAATCCGTATTACGGACCAACAATGGGCGTTGACGAAGGTCGTTACGACAAGACGTTCCAAATCAACTTGAAGGCCCCCCTGCAGTGGACACAGGCTGCGTATGAAGCCTCGTTCAAAGAAAACCCTGGCGTCATTATCAATATTGCTTCAGTGGGTGGCTTGCGCACAGACGGTGGTGGCCTCGGCGTGTACAACTTGACCAAAGCTGCGTTGATCCATTTCACTCGTCAGCTTGCGAGCGAAATTGGTCCAAACAGAGTGATTGGAATTGCACCTGGATTAGTCAAAACTGACTTCGCCGGTTTCTTGGTTGAAAACTTTGGAGACAAGATTGCTGCGACCGTGCCGTTGAAGCGCTTGGGAGAACCAGAAGACATTGCAAACCTAGCCACGTTCCTGGCCTCTGATTCAGCAAGTTGGATTACTGGCGAGACATATGTCATCGATGGAGGCGCGGGACTCGGCACATCAAACGCTGGCTAAGACATTTGCAGGCGCTCAACAAGTATTGAGCGCTGTGGTTTACCCAGGGCAGTGCGTGGAATCTCTGAAACGATATGTATTTTTAGTGGTGCGCAATGCGCAGGCAGTGTCTGTTTCACATGTTCTCGTACTGCCTTGAGAGAAATAAGACGTGCATCCGTGGTGACAATCCAAACATGAACAGCGTGACCCCATTCAGGGTCTGAGACGCCAACGACGCAGAGGTCTGTAATTGATGGGAAGTTACGCAGTGCGTCTTCGACAATCTCTGGCCAGACATTCTCTCCGCCAGTAATAATGAGGTCGTCTTCGCGTCCTTCAATTCTCAATACGCCATCTTCGGAAAGAGTCCCTCTGTCTCTGGTGCAGAACCAACCGTTGCTGTCTAGCGGCACCGAGCCATCACGATACGCACGCAGCAACATTGGAGCTCGTACGTACACAATTGAATCTCGTATCTCCAGCTCAACGCCACGAAGAGCTTTGCCGTTGTATACGACCCCGCTGCCGGTTTCCGTTAGTCCGTATGTGGTGATGCAATTTGGCGGCAACTGTGACGACTGGCGAGAACCGCCCAAGACGATTGCACGAAACAAGGTGGGGTCGATTCTTTGAAGCGCTGTAGAAACCAGTGACACAAGGGTCGCACCGTTCTGTGCTGCTTCCACATACGAGTCGGGAGAGAAATTCGGTACGGCAATAAGTGACGTTCCCATGATGAGAGAACGCGTGATGACGGAAAGTCCACCAACATGCGACGGGGGAAGACATGCAAGCCACGTGTCACGCAATGTGACATTGAGATATTCAGTGGTGGCTCGTGCACTTGCTTCTACAGCGGACATTGTTAATACGGCTGCTTTTGGAACACCAGAAGTGCCACTAGTTGCCACGACGATGGCATCGCCCGGCTCCACCGGTTGACCATCAACGCGTGTGTCTCCTTCAGACGTTGCAATGATTGTTGGCTTCACCACGTTGAGAATGTGTTGTCGTGCCGGCAGAGGAAGCCGTTGGTCGAGAGGGAAGACGGCATCATTGTTGTCCCAAGCCCGCGAGAGTCGGTCAACGAAGAGCTGGCTGTTCGCCATGTCAAGACATACCAACTCGTTCACGCATTTAGCGTACGACTCGTGCGACACTAGAGACATGACTTCGCCCATAAGCCCCTCAACCCTCGGATGGAAGAAATGGATAATCGGTGCTAGACCTCGCACATTGCCTGCAGCGATCGTGCCTGTGCTTGTGGGAGTTGCGTGTGCAAGCGGGGCAATGAGTCCCGTATGGTGGCGGGGTGTATTAGCAGGCGCTGTCAGTCTTGCGTTACAAGTGGGCGTCAATTACGCCAATGATTATTCAGATGGGGTGAAGGGGACTGATGCCGTTCGCGTTGGTCCATTGCGCCTAGTTGGGTCAGGCGCAGCAACGGCCTCTCATGTTAAGCAGGCTGCTTTTCTCATGTTTGGTATCGCAGCGTGTGCTGGATTGGCACTCGCTCTGATGACCACGATGTGGTTGGTGTTGGTTGGGGCCGCAGCAATTCTTGCTGCATGGACCTATACAGGGGGGCCACGACCATACGGGTATGCGGGATGGGGTGAAGTGTTTGTCTTTATTTTCTTCGGAGTGGTGGCTACTACGGGGACTGAATTTGTTGTCGCTGAAGAATTCACTGCTGCGGGGCTTGTGGCAAGCGTTGCCGTTGGGTGCATCGCATGTTCTCTGCTTGTAATCAATAATCTACGAGACATTCCCGGTGACACAGTTGCCGAAAAAAATACTCTTGCAGTCAAGCTTGGCGACGCCAACACTCGTAAGTTTTTTGCGGCGCTAGTGATTATTGCAGCTCTTTCCATTTGTGCCACATCAGCACTGTTGGGGGCCTATGCGCTATTCGGGTTAGTAGGAATCGTGGTGCTGCGACCAGCACTTGAGGCTCTGTCGCGAGGAGCGAAAGGGAGAGACCTGGTCATTGTTCTTGGCAATGTTGGTCGTGCGCAATTGGTACTGGGTATTACGTTCGGCGCAGGCATAGCGCTGTCAATCGTGTCGTAAAATTATGGAATCCAAAATCCGCCCAGTAGTGGCTGGGTCCTCAAGATGGACGGTATGACCGACGTTCGGAACAACCTTCAATTCCGATGATTGAAGAAGTGGCTGCATGTCCTTCGCAATAGTTCTGAATTTGTTATCTAGTTCGCCAACTATGAGATGTACTGGCATGGATAGTTGATGCAGATTCGGCCATTGCGGCTCTTGTGTGCCGGTACCAGCAAACCTCAATGAATCTGCGAGACCTTTGGCAGTATTGCGAATACGGTCGTGTCTTTGATTTGTTTGATCCGACAATCCTGAAAATATAGGTAGTGCTAACCATTCATCGATAAAAGCTGATGTGCCAATTTTTTCAATGTGGTCAGCCAGTTCATTGTCGCTCTGCAGTCGAGCAGATCTTTCAGCCAGTGTGGCTAATCCCGGTGTGCCACTGATGAGAACTAACTGCGAAACCATCTGGGGGTGTTGGAGAGCCACATGGAGCGCCATTCGTGCGCCCATTGAATACCCAATCAAAATCCCCGGCTTCATTGCAAGGGCAATGTCATCAGCGCACTGGGGAAGTGAACATGCACCGTTTTTGTTGGTTCCGTGGCCTGACGCATCGAGGCACAATGGCGTGTACTCGGCTTGCATCTTCTGCAATACAGGAGACCACGAGTCTTTCGTTTGAGTAAAACCGTGAAGGAATGTGACGTGTGGAGAGGTCAACGGGTCAACGCTCGTTCTAACACGTTGACAAAGACGTCTACGTCTTGGGCTCCGGGAATAAGAAAACGATCGTCGATCACGAACGAAGGAACCGCTGTTATCTCTCGCATGGCTGCACCCTGTAAATCCTCTTGTACTGCGTCAAAGCCTTCATCGGTATCAAGCCAGGCTCGAATTGCTTCGCCATCCAAATTGACATCCGTTGCGCATTGAGCAACAACATCTGCATCGCCAACATTTAGGCCATCGGTAAAGTACGCCTTCATGAGTCGTTCCTTAAAAACGCCTTGAGTGATTGCCCCGTGATGTTCAAGCGCCCAATGCAATGCACGGTGGGCAAGAATGGTGTTTGCTCGCAATGCGATGTCCATGTTGAACTCGATGTTGTCTGCTGCCGCGACACTTGTCACATGATTCAGAATTTGTTCTGCGCGTTCCCGTCCACCAAACTTCTTGGCGTACCCCTCTACGACGGGGGTTGGCTGTCCGACGGGGGCTGAGGGGTCGAGTTGGTATGCCTTGAACACCACTTCAATGGGTTCGGTAATGCCCTTCTGTCGAAGCACTTCTATGGCGTTGTCAAACCGACGCTTTCCTATGAAGCACCAAGGGCATACGACGTCGGACCAGATTTCTACACGCATAAGTGACACGATAGGTGACATGAGTTCTTCTGGCGACACCGCAGCCACATTTTGCGCAACCTTGGTCGACGAATGGTCACGTCAGGGGGTGCGACACGCAGTGGTCGCTCCCGGGAGTCGCAGCACTCCTCTTGCTGTTGCATTGGCACAGAGTGGGGCCATCGAGGTACATGTCTTTCACGACGAGCGCAGTGCGTCCTTTGCCGCATTGGGAATAGGTACGGCGTCTGGGTTCCCTGCGGTACTGCTCTGTACATCCGGGACAGCGGCCACTCATTTTCATGGTGCGGTAGTAGAGGCTCATCAGAGTGATGTGCCCATGATTGTGTGCACAGCTGATCGTCCGCCAGAGTTGCGTGATGTCGGCGCTGCGCAAACGATTGACCAAACACATTTGTTTGGTTCTGCAGTTCGGTGGTTTCATGACCCCGGTGTTCCCTCACGTGACGCCGCATCTACTTGGCGCTCCTTAGCTGCGCGCGCTGTGCAGGCAGCTGTAGGAGCACGACCTGGGCCAGTGCATCTGAATCTTCCTTTCCGCGAACCACTCACTGGTGAAGTGATTGAGATGCCGCCGTCTCGAGAAAAGAGATGGTCTGACATCATCCGACTTGGAGCTTTTGAAAATCAGGATCTGTCGGAAATTGTGGAAGTTATTAGCGGGCGTCGCGGAATCGTCATTGCGGGACGTGGTGCAAGTCGCGATGTGTTGTTGTTGGCCGAGTCGCTGGGATGGCCCATTTTTGCCGATGCCGTTAGCGGAGTTCGTGAACAGAACAGTTCGGTGATCATCGGCTTTGATGCAATCTTGCGTTCTGAGGTGTTTGCGTCGTCTCATATTCCAGAAGTGGTGTTGCGCATTGGCGCTCCTCCTGCTTCCAAAGTTCTCGCTCAGTGGGTAGCGAAAAATGATTGTCGAGTAATTCAGTTGCGCGCATCCGAAATGGTGACTGATCCTGACCACAAGGTTGAGTACACGATTATCGGAGATGTCGCAATAGCGACACGAGCTCTAGCAATGGCGGGAACACCATGTGACAAGGCTTGGATGACCGACTGGACGAGTGCTGAGGTGGTGGCGCAGGAAGCGATGTCCACCTGGACTTCTGAGAACTTCAGTGAGCCGTCTGCAGCACGAACAGTGACATCTGCAATGAGCGTTGGGTCGCATTTAGTTGTTTCGTCGTCTATGCCGATACGAGATGTTGAATGGTTTGGCACTACAACGTCTGGCGTAACTGTGCATTCCAATCGGGGCACGAACGGTATTGACGGAGTCATTAGTACTGCTGTGGGTGTTGCTCTGGCTACAAAAGCTCGCGTAACGGTTCTCATCGGAGACGTTGCGTGTCTTCATGATTCAAATGGTTTGTGGGCGTTGAATCGGCGTAATGTTGATCTCACAATTGTTGTCACTAATAACGATGGTGGAAGCATCTTTTCTTTTCTTCCACAGGCCCAAATTGTTAGCAATTCAGACTTTGAACTTCTGTATGGAACTCCGCACGGAGCATCCTTTGAACACCTGGCTGCGACCCACGGCATCACCTATGAGCGTGTGACCACGGTAAAAGATCTTGAGACGAATTTGCAACGCGGTGGAACGCGACTCATTGAGGTTCCGTGTGATCGATTTATCAATGTTTCTCAACATGAGGCTTTGCAATCAGCGGTGGTTGCTGCAGTGGAGGCTAGGGCCTAACAATTGCTGAAAGCATGGCCTGAAACTTGGCTTGCGTCTCTGCCAATTCTGCGTACGGGTCACTGTCTGCAACAATTCCGCCTCCCGCAAAGAGGCGAGCTGTGCGCTTATCAGCAGACATCTCGGCGCATCGGATAGTTACTGCGAAAATTCCATCGCCGTGTGCATCCATATATCCCACCGCGCCCCCGTAGTAACCGCGATTAACTCCCTCCACTTTTTCAATAAAGGCAAGGGCCGCAGCAGACGGATGGCCACCTAATGCCGGAGTGGGACACAGTGCTCGTACAAGTGAAAAGACGTGTGTTGGCGGGTCCGTTAATGCGCCTTCGATTGCAGTTCCGAGGTGTTGAACGTTTGCGACCGTAACTACCGATGGTTCAGATTCCCAATCAAGATACGAACAAAAGGGCAACAACGTGTCGTGCACCATGTCAATGACGATTCTGTGTTCGATCTGGTTCTTGGTGCTCGCTACCAGTTCCTCTGCGAGACGTGTGTCGGTCACTTGGTCTCCCGTGCGTGGCGCCGTGCCTGCCAACGGATGACTACTGACCGTTGATCCATGCACAGATACCAATAGTTCCGGAGATGCTCCGATGATGTTGTTCACGCAATAGCGGTAACTGGAACCAAAGGATGCTCGAAGCCGAAGCAAGATGGCGTGGACATCAATGGGGTCATCAGCATGAACTTCGATGTCGCGAGCAATGACAGCCTTTTGTATGACACCCGCTCGCACTGCATCTCGCGCCTGTACTACCGCATCGAGATAGTGGCCGACAGCGGTTTTAGGCGCGACCCGATATGAATTGCTGTGCGGACGCGGTGGATGCGCCCTAATAGCTGTGGCGATTGCAATTTCTAGTTTGTCATCAGTGAGGTCGTCTTCTGATTCTCCAATCAAGGTGACTGTTGGGAGTTGGTCTTGCGTCTTTCGAAACACGATGCGAGGCAAAATGAATTCCGCTGGTTGCGACGGGGAGAAGGGGACGAGAGAAAAGAGAATCGGACCATCATCGGCAATCGTGGAATCTGACAGTCGGCTCGGTGTCAGCGATTGTAAGAAAGTCATTGCTTCGCGCTCTGAGACGTTCTGAAGAGCATCACGTCCGGCAACGCCGACACCGTCACGGACGAAAAGGTAACCGTCTCCGCGACACACTGTGTTCAAGTCAAATTGGTCCGTCAGTGTTGCAGTGCGAAATATCATGAGATGTTACGTGTGCCAACCATCAGTTGAGTGAGCCCACCAGACAACTGTGTATGCACAGCATCAGCAAAACCTGCTCGTTGGAGTTGGGCCACCAACACAGCCCTGTCTGGAAGATACGCAATGCTGCGTGGCAAGTAACGATAGGCAGCCGCATCGCTAAGAAGGGCTCCGATTCGCGGCACGACCTTGCCGAAGTAGATGTTATTGCCGAAGCGAATCAGTGGGTTATGTGGCACGCCAACATCGAGAAGTGCAATGCGACCGCCAGGACGAATCACTCGGGAGCATTCAGCAAAGAAGCAATCAAGATCAACTAAGTTACGCAGAGCGAAACCGCAAATAATTCCGTCAATCGAGTGAGAAGGAATAGGCAGACGCAAAATGTCTGCCTGGGCCCGCGGTGCGTTGCTGCGGTCATTCGACAACATGCCAAACGATAGATCAATGGCTATTGGTCGCAGATGTGCACGTCGCAGGTCAATGCAAAGATCTCCGGTACCTGCAGCTAGGTCAAGCACAATGGATTTGGCTGGTAGGGCAAGATCTCGTACTGCTCTGCGTCGCCACCGAGTGTCTAGGCGAAAGG
>JBAXUC010000007.1:0-28453 GCA_037129855.1 Actinomycetota bacterium
ACTCACCCTCATGCCAGCAGTCAATTGACTCGCGGTGTGAAATACAGCCTCACCATCTGGTGTGAGCTGCCCATGATGCTCGACTAGGCGCGTTTCTTGACGCGGATGGGGCGTTCTTCAGCGTTGCGACATGCGCCAGTTTCAAGGTCAAAGCGCCAGCCGTGCAATGTGCAGACAAGGTCATCGCCGTCGATTTCGCCGAACACGCTGAGGTCAGCGTTGCGGTGAGGGCAACGGCGTTGCACGGTGTAGTCGCCGATTTCAATGTCGCCTTCGTTCGAGGGGACGCCATTGAGTTTGCTCTTGGCTTCAGACTCGGTACGTGACATGCGCTCAACGGAAAGCGACTTGAAGAAGTTGTAGATGTATTCGTTGTAATCACCTGCACGCCATGCGGTGAAACGGGCAGATAGGAACAACGAGTTTGACCAGTCAACGGCGCGCTTGGCAACAACGTTCTCTACTAGGTCACGTGCAATGTCGAAACGGAAACCAAATGGTTGGTCTGTGTATGGCTGTACAAGACCATCGGTGAAGTTGATATAGATCTGAATGTCGCCAGCATTTAAGAGACAGTTGGCGCCGATACCTGCACGCACACTGGTGGCCATTGCCATCAACGGCTCCCACCACAATTTCAATGTTGCAATGATGTCGGTAGATGGTGACGCCCATGAAGCGCGTGCATCAACAAGCCATTGTGCGTAATCGGCTTGGTACTTCGTTAGGTATTCGGCCTTGTGCGTGAAGATGCGCGTGATGTCTTCACCCGACATCGGTTGTTCCACAGTGACGCCGCCACCAAGAACGGTGAAGGTGGTGCCAGGAATGGTGGTCGCGGCATTGAGACGACCTTCGTCTGACAAGCGACGTTGAAACTCTGTCTGATCGGGAAAGATACTGATTTCGTCACCAGTGATCATATTGAGACCGAACAGTTCAGGATCTAAGAAACATGGCGGACCAGCAGAGGGAACAACAGTGGTGGCGTGGATTGCTTCGACATAGCGAGTGGCACGTGCGAATTGGCTTTCCACTTTTTCGACGCACAGTTGCTTCTTTTTCGCTGCATCCATTTCATAGACCATGGGGTACCAAATGGCGCCAGAGAATTGCAACCAATGCAAATCAACAGGGCCATGTTCTAATAACGACGTCAAATCATTCGTGCGGCAATCGTTTTGGTTCACAAGGCGCGCTTCACCGTCTGAGACCATGAGAGCCGAGTCACCACCAGGACCATCAGTAATAGATGTCTCCGTGTGAATAGCGATAGTGATATTCGGCGCGATGACATGTTCTTTTGTGCGAATGGTGCGAATAAAATTCCGGAATCCCAATTTGTTGAATTCACGTTCCATTTCGCGCGTGGGAAAATCTGGCAACAACACCGTGGTGTTCTTGTTCATGTGTTGCGCAAGGAACGAAGCGTCGAAATGGTCGCCGTGTAAATGTGAGATGTAGAGAAAGTCAGGGTTGCACACATCGTGCATGATGTCTGGCGCTAATTGATCATTGCGTGGGAAGACAAACCACGAACCGAAGAACGCGGGCTCAAACCATGGGTCGCACGCAATCGTGATTCCCTGTGTGCGGATAAGAATTCCCGCGTGACCAATAGAGATGGCCTGCATCGCTAGTTACCGAGGTGCGTCGGTGGATTGTGTGCCACCGGTTGCAACGTGTTCGGTCCAGGCCGAGCCGTTCCAGTAGCGCAATTCAAAACGACCTGATGGATCTTTGTACCAATCAGCTGGCACGTTCGGTGTTGCACCAGATGAGGCAGTTGTTGCAGCGGCAGAGAACGGAGCAACCGATGTTTGCGCAGTGGCCGCAGTTTGTACGGCAGGAGCAGCGCCACCAGTGCGACGCACAAACGCGTGCACCCAAGTGTCATCAGTTGTGATCTGCACAAGATCCCAACCCAATGCAGAACGTCGCGTTAGTTCTGATGCAAGAGCCTGCGGATTACGGATCGATTCGGAAATGACGTCGTACGTGAACATAACTACAGACTAGTGCCGTTCTCCGTCGTGTTCCCCTGCAGGGTCTTCGGTGCGAACAAGGCCGTCAACGTTGATGCCATCTGTACCGCCGTCATACACAAGGCGTCCGTCACGCAGGGCTATAACGCGGCTGACGGTGTGCACAAACGACAATTCGTGAGTAGCAACGACCACTGTGGAACCGTGCGAAGTGGCATCGGCAAGAAGTTCAAGCAGAGCTTCCTTACCAGCAGCATCGAGACCAACAAATGGCTCGTCAACCAACAACAGATCAAACGGACGAATAAAGCCAAGTGCGATTGCTGACTTTTGCTTGAGACCACGACTGAAACGATTCGGCATGTCATCTGCACGGTCATATAAACCGAGATGGCCCAACAAATCTGCCGCTGTTTGCTCCCACTCTTCAACGCCGTGCAAACGCGCGACATATTCCAGGTGCTCCCACAATGACAAGTCATCATAAAAAGTTGGTTGGTCGGCAATAAAACTTAATGCTGCACGCGCAGACAATGAACCAGATGGCGCGCCGCCAATGCGGACACTGCCAGTTGATGACTCAAGCAAGCCCGCTGCAATGCGAATAAGAGTTGTTTTACCCGAACCGTTGTGACCGATAAGCGCAACGCGATCACCCGTGTTGATGTCAAACGAGATGGGGTCAAGTGCTGGCGCTGTGCCGTATGACTTTGACACATTGTCGATGCTGAGTGCTGAGTGTTCTTTTGGTTGTGGAACGTTGCGACGTGAGCGAGCCATGTTATTTACCTTCGGCTTTCGATGTTTTGGCAGATGTTTGTGCGTTGCGGAACCAGATGTGAATGGCATCGCGTTGGCGTACCCAACCAGCAACAAGACCGAGCACCAACAAGATGCCAACGGAACCACGAATGGTGTTCACCAACACTGGGCCACCTGATTCAACACTGTGGTGCAATGCGATAACGGGCAAGCAACCAATGATGGAAATTGCTGGTGGGAATGCTGCACGCAACACGGTGCCCATGCCGCTCATTTCTGGTGGCAATGCAAGACCTTCGTTTGCGCCACCCACAGGGTCTGGCGCGCCTTTGACTGCGTTAATGGATGCACCAGCAACACCGGCAAGAACTGCAGGGATTCCTACAAGAAAGCCGTACGCAATGGTGGAAGTGCGTGGTTCAAGAACAAACGCAGTGAACACGCCGGCGAAAAGAAACGGAATCATTGCAATGGCCGGAACAATGAGATGTTTTGTCATTAATAGTCCGCGCTCAATTGGTAGTGAATCAGTGCGGTCAGGTTGATCAACTTCTTGCGACAACGGCTCAACTGCGTCAAGCCCCACAATGAACAACAACAGCCCTGCAACAACGATTGCAGGCGACGTACCGCGGTACGCCATTACTAATGCAGCAGCCGCAGTCATGGTGAGAAGTTTCATGCGCACAATGCGGCGCCACGGGAAATGCATCAAGCTGCGAAGACCACGGCCAACAATGATGTCGCGACGGAAAATGCGCGGCACTTTGATCCACGGCTTCACGCGCATGTGTTCTTGGCTAAGTTGACGACGTAACAACACAACGGTGCGAATGTCTTGCAGTGTGACCGCAAATTTCATTTGCGATACCAGTGCACTGCGACGTGACAGTGCTTCAAGCGACAAGTTGCCTGCCAGATACACAGCAAGTGCTGCGAATGCCAACACAACAACAATTGCAACTACGTCTTGTAGTTGAACCCCATACAACCACCAACGACTAATGCTGCCGATGAAATCAAATGGGCCAGCTGTGTGTGTGTCACCAAATGTGACAGCAACTTGCCAACCAACAAGTGCAGTACCAAGCGCGGTAGTCAACCATCGCGAAATACCAAGACCATGAATGAGCAATGCTGCGATGACAAACAACATCGCCATCAGCGCACCGGCGATTGCACCCCACAGTGCCCATTCAAGAAGAGGCGCTGCAGATGACGTGACGCGGCGGCTGAGTAATTGATTTGCAGTTGCGCCAGCGATTGCGCCCATGAATGCAAACGTGCGCAGTCGTTGAACTGCGGGGTGGCGCAACACTGCAGAGTGGGGAATTGGCGCCAACAACACGTGGCGCACTTCTGGTTCTTCCACTGCAATTGGCCCGCCGTTTGCACCGCTGCGCAAACCGAGAAACACGATGATCGAGGCGACAAGACCAACAGCATGAGGAGTATTGGCCACCATATTTCGTAGGTCCGACCCAAGAATTTGCTTGTCGCCGGCTAGTCCTGACAGGAACAAAATGGCTCCACCGCCCAGAAATGCCGAGATATAGACCCGATAGAGGGCCTCGAACCAGTCCATATCGGCCACGCGATGCTTGCGGCGCTCGGTACGCATGGCGTGGAGGGCATCGATGCCAAGGGCCTGGGAACTCACGGGTTCAAGCCTGCCACTATTTAGGGGTAACGACACCATGTGTGCCTGCGGATTGGCTCCTCCACACGACAGAATGGGCGGGTGAATAAGGAAGCCGTCGAGCTGTTTTGTGCCATCTTGGCCCTTGCCACTCTGGCGGGCGGAATCATCACCCTCGCGGCCCTCGCCCTTGAAGAGCGCATGACCTGGACTAACGCCTGGCTGACCCAGGTTCGAGCCAGCGGAATCTGGATTATCTGCCTGATCACTACCGGCGCCATGCTCGGCAGTTTGTACTTCAGCGAACACGTGGGGTTCTCCCCATGCAAGTTGTGCTGGTACCAACGCATCGCCATGTACAGCATTGCCATTATTTCGTTTGTTGCTGCATTGCGTAATGACAAGAACATTGTGCGATACACCATCGTGTTGGCACCGATGGGACTCGTTGTGTCTACGTACCACTACTTGCTCGAGTGGTACCCGAACTTGGAAACCAACGTATGCAGTCTTGATGTTCCGTGTACCGCAGTGTGGTTCCGCGAACTTGGCTTCGTTACGCTGTGTTTCATGGCTGGATGTGCATTCATCACAGTTATTGCAGTGTCGCTCGCAATTATGCGCGAACAAAAAATCGATTCCACTTCAATTCATCAGGAGAATTAATCATGGCTCAGAATCAACGCAAGAAAAATCAAAAGACCACATCAAGCATCCGAGACAATGGCAACCTCAAAGTCATCATGTACATCGTGTTGGTTGTTGTTGGTATTGCTGGTGCAGTATCGCTCGGCTCGGCTGGTGGTTCATCGAAGCCCGCAACAAACTCTGGTGTCACTGTTCCTGGTGGCGTTGCACCTGCTGAATTCCAAAAAGTAACAGTTTCCGGCGATGCGCTTCCTCAATTACCCGACACAGGCAAAGACCCAGCAGTGGGTAAAGCTGCACCAACTCTTACTGGTTATGACTTGTTCGGACGCCCCGTCACTATCGACCCAGGCTCTGATGGAAAAGCAACGATGGTTGTATTCCTTGCGCACTGGTGCCCTCACTGCAACCGCGAAGTTCCGGTGTTGAACGAATGGAAAGCACAGAACCAAGTGCCAGCAAATATTCGCGTCATCGGTGTCACTACCGCATCACGTCCTGACCAAGCCAACTGGCCACCATCAAAGTGGATCGTTGCAATGAAGTGGCCGTTTGATCAGTTCGCTGACAGCGAAAAGCAAGAAGCTGCTGCGGCATATGGCGTGGGCGGATATCCGTTCCTTACGTTCATTGATGCAAAAGGCAATGTCACCAGCCGTACATCTGGTGAAATTCCACCAGCCGACATCACGAAGGCAGCCAATGCAGCTGTCGGTGTGAAATAACCAGAACAAATCAGCCTGATCTCACAACGGTCACGGCGTAACCTTTCTTCTCGTGACATCAACACCACAACGCATCGGGTTCTTTGGCCCCTTCGGTACTTTCACCGAACAAGCTCTGCTCACGCAGGCTGATCTTGCTGCGTCTGAATTGGTGCCGTATCGCAGCGTGCCTGACGTGCTTGATGCAGTTGCGCGCGGCGATGTTGATGCTGGGTTCGTACCCATTGAGAACTCCATTGAGGGCACTGTCAACTTCACACAAGATGCATTGATCTTTGATTATGAATTATTGATTCAACGCGAAGTTGTTCTTGATATCGAACATTGTCTGCTTGCAGCTGCCGGAACAACGTTGGCTGATATTTCAGTCGTGTTGTCAATTCCTGTTGCTACTGCGCAGTGCAGCGCATGGTTGCGCGACACATTGCCTAACGCTGAAGTGCATGCAGCAAACTCCACCGCTGATGCTGCACGCAGTGTGGGCGAGCGAAGTGCTGCTGGTGAAAAAGGTTTGGCAGCGTTAGCGCCTGCGAATGCAGCAGAGCTCTACGGACTCACAGTTGTTGCACGTGACATTGCAGACCACGCTGGCAATCAAACGCGTTTCGTATTGGTGTCGCAAAATGGAATTCCACAACCAACGGGTCATGACAAAACAGGCATCGTGGTCTTTCAACGTGCCGACGAACCGGGCAGTCTGATTTCCATCTTGCAAGAATTTGCTGCACGTCGCATTAACTTGTCGTTGCTGTCATCGCGCCCCACAAAAGCTGGTGGCCTTGGCGACTACTGCTTCATTATTTATGCAGACGGCCACGTGGGCGACGAACTAATGGCAGACGTTTTGCGCGACCTGCATACCAAGCAGGGCGGCGTGAAATTCCTTGGCTCGTACCCCGCAGCTGGGGATCAGGCACATACGGCGCGGGAACATGCCGACGCCCGTTGGCAAGATGCCGACGACTGGGTTGCCCATTTGCTCACCCAAATTCGGGACTAACTCGGGGTTCTAGCCCGATAGCGTGTCAGGCGGAACGGTGGCAGAGCGGCCTAATGCACTTGTCTTGAAAACAAGAGGGTTAATAGCCCCGAAGGTTCAAATCCTTTCCGTTCCGCCAGAAAAATACGTCAGCGCTCGTCACGCACAAACGGGATTCCCAATGACCTGGGAGCTCCTAGCTTGTTGCGTGTACTTGGCCGACTTAATGCGATCAGTGCAATCAATGTTGCCAAGTAGGGAAGCATTTGCATCAGTGCAGATGGAATGAACGTGATTTGTTCTGCTTGCAATGTGAACGGTAACTGCAAAGTAAAGCCAAACAAGATTGCACCAAAGATGAGTCGTATCGGACGCCATCCGGAAAAGACAACGAGTGCTAGAGCGATCCAACCAATTCCATTTGTGGTTGCTGCCTGATGCCATGCGGCACTTTGCGCAAGCATGAGCCATGAACCACCGAGACCAACAAGCAAACCGCCGAACAATGTGTAACGAATGCGGATTGATGCCACGGAAAGACCTTGAGCATCAACTGTTGCAGGGTCATCACCAGTTGCACGTAATTCCAGACCTGGCCGACTACGGAACAAATACAACGACGACAGAATTGCAATAACAATGGACGCATACGTGACGGGGTCTTGGCGAAACACGATTGGTCCGACAATGGGAATATTAGATAGTGGACCAAATGACACAGACTTGATGATGGTGGTCACTGTTTTTCCTTCTGCAGGTTTGCCAAGGAAGTTGGCAAGTCCTGTTCCGAAAATTACCAAGGCGAGTCCAGAAACAATCTGGTTTGCGCGAAGCACAACAGAAAGAACAGCGTGAATTCCTGCAAGCAATGCACCGGCTAGGGACCCAACGACAAGACCGAGCCAAATACTGCCCGATGAATTAGCTGCGAGGAATGACGAGATTGCCGAGGTCAACAAAATGCCTTCAATACCCAAATTCAGAACACCTGCACGCTCTGTAAACAGTGCACCTAACGCTGCGAGAATAAGAGTGGTAGCTATCGCTACAGACTCCGCAGAGGCCAAGACCCAAATGTTGTTGTTCATTGTGCAACCCTCTCCGTGCGCACTGCATGGATGCGATATCGACGAAAGGCCTCACCACCGAGTGCAAAGATCAATATTGCGCCCTGCAACATGACACCAATATGAATGGGAGTGCTGGTTGAGATTTGCAGTTTGTCTCCACCGGAACGAAGTCCGGCAAACAAGATGCCGCTGACGATGATGGCTGAGAAGTTATTGCGAGCAAGAGCTGCAATAACAATGCCGGCATAGCCATACCCGAGAACAATGATTCCTGGATCTAGTCGACCAAATGGCCCAACAATAAGAACAGCACCACCAAGACCAGACAGTGCTCCAGAAATAAGCATCACTGACAACGTTGTGCGATTGGCGTTGATGCCCGCGTAGTGCGCTGCGCGTGGTGAATCAGAAATCACTTGAATGCGATATCCGTATTCAGTTTTCTTCACTACCCAGAACAACACAAAGGCAATAAGAATCACTACAAAAAATGTCGGGTACAGCGAAGTGTTACCGATTCCCTTTAGGGAAGCTGAATCAGGAACCAACCGACCTTGAGGGAAAGCAGAATTTTTTGTAACAAAGAAACTTCCGGGTGAGTACACGAAATGTTTCACCAAACTCGCTGCGATATACGTCAGCAGCAATGTGGTCACAATTTCACTGGTGCCCAAGCGAGACCGCACATAAGCAGGGAGAAGAACCCACAACGCTCCCGCAAGTGAGCCCACCAACAGAACAACAGGAATCATGATGAATGATGGCAAGTGGTCACCGAATGCGAGACCAACCCACGCACCGGCGATCATTCCTAAATACAACTGGCCTTCTCCACCGATGTTGTAGAGGTTCATTTGAAATGCAAATGCAGCAGAGATGCCAGTGCAGATCAACACGGTGGACAAACCGAGAGTGTCGGTAAGACCACGCGACGACATGAAACCGTCAGTCAACATATGGGAATAGGTGTCGATGGGGGAATAGCCAGTCGCCAACAAGAACAGTGCACCAACTATGAGCGCTGCTACTACTGAGAGAAGCGGCACAAGAATTGATAAGCGTTTTGGTGTCTCGCTACGCTGCTCAAACACGATACGAATTGGGGAGCGCATTACGATTTGCCTTCTGGCTTAAGGCCGGCCATAGCAGCACCAACAGTTGAAAGTTGCGCTGTTTCACCAGGTGTCTCATGAACAACACTTCCTCGATACAGAACAAAGATTCGGTCAGACAGCGACATCACTTCATCAAGATCTTCTGAGATCAACAAAATTGCTTGCCCTGCGCTGCGTGCATCATCGAGCAACGCGCGCACAGTTTCAATTGCGCCAACGTCAAGTCCACGAGTGGGTGAACACACCACAAGTAATTTGGTGGCAGATCTGCCACCAGACAATTCACGTGCAAGTAACACTTTCTGAGCGTTTCCACCTGAGAGTTTGCGAGCCATATGATCTGGCCCATTTGCTTTAATTTCGAATTGATCAATCAGGCGTGTCGCTTCTGGTCGCACAGTTGTGCGGTCGACAACGATGTGTCTGTCTCGAGTGAGCAACAAGTTGTCGAGAATTGACATTGATGGCACAAGGCCCATTCCTAAACGATCTTCTGGCACGTATGCCAAGCCAAGTTCGCGTGCGTGAATTGGGCCGCGATCCGTTGTGAGAGAACCTGAGATAGCAATAGAACCACTAGTAGGAGATATGAGGCCAGCGATGGTGTCAGCAAGTTCACGTTGACCGTTTCCGGCGACGCCTGCGATACCCACCATTTCGCCTGCGTGCACATTGAATGAAACGTCTGACAACACACTGACGCCATTAATGGTCAACGACAGATCGCGAATTTGTAGAACTTCGTGACCAGTTGCATGTGAAGCGCGTTGAGTCTTTAACTCAATGTCTCTACCCACCATGAGGCGGGCCAATTCTTTGGTGTCAGTTGCTCCGCGACCAGACACGTGTCCGGTGACGCGCCCGTTGCGCAAGACAGTGACGCGGTCTGAAATTTCAACAACTTCACCAAGTTTGTGACTGATGAAAACAATTGATTTGCCAGCCTGTGTCATGGCGTGAACATTTTCAAAAAGTTTCTCAACTTCAGCAGGGACCAACACTGCTGTTGGTTCGTCGAGCAAAAGAATCTCGGCACCCTGATACAACGCTTTAACAATTTCAACGCGCTGACGTTGCCCTACAGAGAGGTCTCCCACAGTTGCGCCTGGCTCAATGGGCAGACCGTAAGAATCAGCAACAGCAGCAACTTTGTCTTCAAGCTCAGAACGGTTCAGTCTGTATGAAAGATCGCGACTTCCGAGAATGACGTTTTCTGCAACAGTGAATCGTTCAACCAAACGAAAGTGTTGGTGCACCATGGCAATGCCGTGTTGGAGACCTGCGCGTGGTGATGACAACGCAATACGTTCACCGTTACGCGTGATGTAGCCAGAGTCAGGTTGATACAAGCCACACAACATTGCAGCAAGCGTGCTTTTGCCAGCACCGTTTTCACCAAGGAGTGTGTGTACTTCGCCAGGGAGAACGTCAAAGTCAACAGAATCATTAGCAAGAACGCCAGGAAAGCGTTTAACAATGGAGTGTGCCGAGAGTGCGCTAGGGGCCGCACCACTTGCGTGATGCGGCCCCTTCGCCACCTCGTGAGAGGCGTTAGTCATGTGTGAGATCAGCCCTTAGCGGAACCGATGACACCCTTAACGAAGTAGCTCATGCTGAGGAGATCGCCGAGTGCGGCTTTTGCTCCACTTGCAATAACTTCTTTTCCGTCTTGGTCACTGATTGGTCCTGTGAATGGAGCAAATGTTCCAGCCTTGATTTCTTCAGCTTTTGCGTTGATTGCAGTTTGAGATGCTGCATCAACTGAATCGCCGAATGACGCAAGTGTTACGAGGCCATCTGCCATTGAACCGTAGTACTCATCTGCTGGGCACTTGCCTGCAGCCAAAGCCTTTGTGGTCTTTGTGTAGTAAGGACCCCAGTTCCATGTTGGCGCTGTGAGCCAAGCTTTAGGTGCTGCTTCTTTCACATCACTGTTGTAACCAGCCCACTTGGCACCCTTTGCCTCTGCTGCAACTCCGGCAGCAGTGGTGTCTTGATGCTGACCAAGAACGTCAACGCCTGCATTAAGAAGTGACTCTGCAGCCTGCTTCTCAACAGTTGGGTCGAACCATGTCTTTGTCCAAGCAACTTGAACAGTTGCTTTTGGATTCACTGATTGCGCACCCAATGTGAATGCGTTGATTCCGCGAATTACTTCTGGAATTGGGAATGCAGCAACATAGCCAAGCTTGTTGTTCTTTGTTGCTTTTCCTGCTGCCATACCGCTGAGGTAGCGAGCTTCTTCGGCTGCACCAAAGTATGTACCAAGGTTTGCTGGCAAAGCTGGGAAGTCAGCGAATGCACCGCCACCGGCTTTTGTAAGAAGGAACTTTGAACCAGTTGCCCATTCGAAGCACACGTCTGGGTGCTTCGCGGCAACGTTTGCCATTGGAGCGCCGTAACCAAATGAGGTTGCGTAAATAAGGTTGTAACCATCTGATGCGAGTTGTTCAAAAGTCTTTTCTGAATCTGCGTTGTCTGCAACGTTCTCGACACGCTTGACAGTGATGCCAAGGTTCTTTTCAAGATCCAAGATGCCCTGCTCGTGCTGGTATGTCCAACCCTTGTCGGTTGGTGTACCGAGGTAAACAACAGCGACTTTCACGTCTGTTTTTGTTGCTGCTGGTGCGGCTGTTGTATCACTGCTTGAGTTGCTGCTACCGCAAGCGGCTACGAGCAGTGAAGCAGTTGTTGCCAGTGCGGCAAGCTTCCACATTTTCTTCATGTAATTGGTCTCCCTGATTTGAGGCATCGCGAGCGATGCCGATGCAGAAACCTTAGTCGGCATGAAAGCGGCTCAATTCACCCGAAATCGTGACGTATCAGTGAGTATGGCTACCCAAACGAACCATGAATCACTGAGTTGCAGGGGCTTGTGCGCAGGTACACTTCAACCCTTCCCAGGAGAGGTGCCAGAGTGGCCGAATGGGGCGCCCTGCTAAGGCGTTGTCCGTCTTAAAGCGGACCGTGGGTTCAAATCCCACCCTCTCCGCCATATGAGTTTGCTCCGCAAACCCCTGGCAGCCCTTGTGGTTGCAGGCGCGCTGATTTTCAGTGGGCCAGCCCCGGCAGGGGCGAAAGTGGCGACGGGCTGCGCAAAGACCTATTCGGTGGCGCCAAATGATTCTTGGAATCGCATCGCCGGCAAGGTGCACGTGTCCATGGGCCTTTTACTGAAGGTCAATAAAGCCAGCACTCAATCGCTCTTATTAATAGGTGATGTTATTTGCCTGCCGAAATCAGCCACCACGAAAGTCCCCGTCACTCCTGGTCTGCATTTGAAGGAACCGGCCGAGCGCTACACGGTGAAACAAGCCACCGCCATTATTCGCGAGATTTTCCCTGATCATCTCGAGGAACGGGCGATTGCCATTTCCAAGCGGGAAACCCACCTGAACGCTGCGTCATGGAATTCCTGTTGTGTCGGTCTTTTCCAGATTAATTGGGACTCTCATAAGAGTTGGTTGGCGGCTATGGGAATCACGTCGGCCCAGCAATTACTGGATGCACGGGTGAATGCCACTGCAGGATTGGCTTTATATAAGCGGTCGCATAGCTGGAGTGCTTGGAAGTAAATCTCACAGGTAGAGTTATTTTCCTAATAACAAGCGCTCGTAGCTCAATGGATAGAGCATCTGACTACGGATCAGAAGGTTGTCGGTTCAAGTCCGGCCGAGCGCACCACTAGAAATGCCCCTGCGATCGCGGGGGCATTTTGCTTTTTCTTCCGGGTGTCTCTTTTGAAGTCACCATTCGCATGGAATGTAATCTCTCAGTATGTCTGATACCTCTGATCCGTCCATAGAGAGCGATCTACTCGCCGACCCCACAGATACTCCGGCTGAGGCAGCTGAAAAAACACAACGTCGACAATGGTGGCAATTGCTGCTCTTTATGAAGAGGGAGGGTAAAAGTCGCGACCGGTCCATGATGTTCAATGCCGCGGTCACAATCGGAACTACTGCGCTAGTGGCGTTCTCCGCAATGTACGCAACGTTGTCCACTACTAACAGAAACCTCAATGAGACTCGGCGTGGTGCTCGTGTCGTCGCATTGGTAGAAGAGTGGTCTGTAACTGTTGCTGATGCCTCATCTGCAATTGAATTGTTAGGCCAACGAGCAAATGACTTGTGGGCATATGGTGCAGCTATTGACCAGCAGAATGTCATCCTTGATGAAGCACTTGTAAGTGAAGCTACAAAAGAAACTGCGTATCTAAAGGTGCGTCAGTCTTTGGCGTATTCGTCTGCGAAAGCTGGATTAGTTTCCTCGGCTGTGACCAACAAATGCCTTGACAAATTTGTGGCCATGTTGGATACATGGCAGAACGCTTTGAATTGGACACGTTCTTCTCTGCAAGTTGAGGGAAGTGTGGATGCGGGTATTAACGCTGTTTCCATGCAACAAGATAACCGCACAGCACTATCTGATTCTTTATCAATTGTGCGTAACTTGGCGCGAACGGAACTTGATACTGCTGGTACTGATGGTTCTTCAGTGAAATGCAGCATTCCGACTGA
Source organism: Actinomycetota bacterium (assembly GCA_037129855.1). Taxonomy (GTDB): domain Bacteria; phylum Actinomycetota; class Acidimicrobiia; order Acidimicrobiales; family Ilumatobacteraceae; genus UBA2093. Next base: position 13,444 of record JBAXUC010000007.1, read on the forward strand.
AGATGTGTTGTGGGGCAAACTGATTCCTTCAGATACTGCTGGAAGTTAAATCTCCAGAGTTTCGATTCCGCGACAAAATAGTTCAACCAACTGAGCAAGGCTCTTGTCGATCGCGTACGGCTCTGGATGTCCTTCATCTTTTTCAAGAACACAAAAGCCATGCAATGCGCTGCGTAATGTACGAGCACAGTGCGCACGTTGCGACGCTGTGAGTTGGTAACCATCAAGTGATTGTGCGAGCACTGCAACGACACGCGCTAGAGACAGTTCAATATCCAGATCGCCAATAGATGGGACACGATCGGTGGCGCTATAGAGGCCCGGATGTTGCTGTACAAACCCGCGCCATGCATGAGCAACTGCAAGCACTGCCGAATCTCGTGTTGTATTCGAGATGGCATTAGTGAGATCAGTGACTAACAGATCACGCGCGCGTAATGACAACAATGCCCAGAGTTCTTCGATACCCGTGACATGTCGATACAAGGCCGGCTGCTTGACTCCAGCGTCTAGTGCAATACGACTGAGAGTGACAGCATCGATCCCTTCGGAATCTGCAATGACTGCAGCCATCTCGACAACCACTGAGCGACTGAGTCGAATCTTTTGCTGCGTCATGATGTCTGGTGAAAAAAGCGAGCCATCCATCCGGCTATCCGGTGTTGATCAAGCGGTTCAGACAATGTTGCTCGAGCAGCGGTTGCTTTTTCTTCTCCGAAAAGTGCCAGTCGTGTTGCGAGCAAACTGTCCGCCAGTGCAGGGGAGAATTCGGGGTGAACTTGCAATGTCCATGCGCGATCACCAATCACCATTCCACCAACTGGGCAGTATGAAGAGTGGGCCATGAGGCGTGCACCATCAGGGAGTGATTGCACTTGATCTTGGTGACTGGCTGCAAGAACAATGTCAGTGGTTGAATCCATCCACGGTTGTGGTTCCACAATCTCGTAGTGCTTTGCACCAATGCCCCAACCGAAGTCAGCTTTGGCAACTGTGGCACCCATAGCTTGCGCCATGAGTTGATGACCAAAACAGATTCCAACGTAGGGAGTCTCATGAGCCACAAAGTTGCGAAGTAATTGTTCAACATCACGCAACCATGCATGATCGTCATACACACTGAGGCGACTTGGTGAACAGATCCATCCATCTTGCTCGTTCACAGAATCAGGCATGTGCCCTTCATCGCAACGATAGGTAGTGAGTTCGATATCCAATGGGGCGAGGAGAGCGTTGTATAGCTCGGGGTAATCACCACCGACATGAAGACTTCCGGCATCGATGTGGCCGACTAAGAGAAGACCAATCTTTTTCATCGAAATGAAAAGACCTTTGTTGGGCCGCCTTCTAATGCGGGCAAGTATCCACGTTCACGCAAGATAGGCATAACGCCTTCACCAAACCAATACGCCTCTTCCAAATGCGGATAACCAGACATGATGAAAGCCTCGATACCAAGGTTGTGATATTCAACAATGCGATCTGCGACTTCTTCGTAACTTCCGACAAGCGCTGTGCCGACTCCGCCGCGTACAAGACCAATGCCGGCCCACACATTCGGATGAATCTCAAGCTTTGTCAGATCGCCGCCGTGCAAATCAAACTGTCGGCGTTGGCCAACGGATTGCGTTTTCATGAAATCCTCACGTGCTGTAGCGATTGCATCGGGTGCCATTGAATTCAAAATGCCGTCAGCTACTGCCCATGCTTCTTCGCTCGTTGGGCGAGCAATGGTGTGAAAGCGAATTCCGAACCGCATGGTGCGACCTTGCGCAGATGCAATGGCCGCTACACGTTCATGACGTTCCTTAATGGCGTCGGGTGTTTCACCCCATGACAAGTACAGGTCAACATTGTCACCGGCCACTTTTTCGGCAGATGCCGAGGCACCACCGAAGTAAATAGGAGGGATGGGGTGCGGTACTTCACGTGTGGTCGCGTCTGTGACTTCGAAGTACTTTCCCTTGTACGTAAAGGGCTCACCAGACCATGCGCCGCGCATCACTTCAATGAATTCACCTGTGCGCTCGTAGCGAGTTTCTTTGTCTTCTGTAATGCCGAATCGCGCAAGCTCGGCTTGTTCAGCGCCAGTGACGATGTTGACCAAGCATCGGCCATTTGACATGCGTTGGAAGGTACTTGCCATTTGGGCAGCAAGTGTTGGCGTTAGGAGTGCTGGTCGAAATGCAACGAGAAATTTAATACGTGATGTGAGCGCAATAAGTGACGCAGTCGCAAGCCATGCATCTTCACACCCTGTGCCACACGGTGTAAGCAGTGCATCAAACCCGAGCTCTTCACACGCGCGAGCGATTTGTGCGAGGTATGCGTGACTTGGTGCACGATTAATTGAGCTGTCATCGGGCAACACATCACGTGAGTCGCCTCCGGTTGGCAAAAACCAGTTCATTTCAATCATGGGGGGTCCTTACAAATTAATAGGGATAAGGCGGATGGTTATGACAGACGTAGCGAGCACCAGTGCCCACGAACAAACACCAAGAATAATTGGGCGTGAACCTAAAAGACGAAGCTTCTTAATATTGACGCCAGCGCCGAGGCCTACAAGAGCCAATGCAAGAAAGGTTTTTTCAATCTGTTTGAGAGAGGTAAGCAGATCAGATGAAAGTGCACCAGTTGTGCGAATGCTGACCGCAACGAGAAAGAGCACAATAAACATTGGCAGTAGTGACACTCTTTGTGAACCAGAGTGTGGGTGCTCGTGAGGTATTTCATGTTTTTGAGTTTGGCTATGTCGATAGCCATAGATGGCAACTAGTGGCGCCAATAAAACTACGCGTGTGAGTTTCACAATTACCGCTGGTGCAAGAGCATGAGGTGAATATGCAGTTGCGGTGGCGACAACCTGAGCAACATCGTGCACTGATGAACCTGCCCACATACCAAAACGAACGTTGGTCATATTCATGAGATGACCAAGTGCTGGAAGAACAAATATTGAAATACTGCCGAACAACGTGACAAGCGCAATTGCGTATGTTGCATCTTCTTCGTCTCCATCGATTGCACCAGTCATTGCACTTATTGCAGAGACTCCGCAAATGGAATAGCCAGTAGCGGTGAGAAGACCAAGACCAGCGGAGACTCCAAGAAGTCGCGCGATGTATTGGGTTCCAAAAAATGTGACGATGACAACTGCGATCACAGCTAGAAATCCGCGGCTTCCTAAATGTGCAACTTCACTAAACGACAATTGGAATCCGAGTAAAACAATTCCGGCACGCAATATGTGCCGCGATGCAAACTTCAGTCCTGGTTCACATGTCGAGGGCATGAGGCCGAGGTTTCCGACGACCGCGCCGATCAATAAGGACACCGTGAGAGGGGAAACGCTTGTCCACTGCCAACTGACGAGAAAGCCGCAGAAAACTACAATTCCCGCGGCAACGAGGCCGGGGACAATGAGGGAAGCCTTCTTGAACATGTTAGAGACTCTAACAATTCTGATGGGAGCCCCCAACCGAGAATTGAAGTCAAGAGCGGGAGCAAAGGATTCTCGCAAACCCATATAAATGGCTGAATCTGGGGTAACCCCTTACCCAATCTTTACCGAGTGCCTCGTACGGTTCATGGAGACGAGAAGTCTCCATCCGCATGAATACCGCCACAAAAACTCCCGCCAAGCCATCAGTGCAACGGTTGGCGCCCGCCCCCCGGACGCGAGCCATCAATAGCGACGTACTCATCTTTATTGGGTTCATTGTTCTTGTTGCCACAGGCGTGTGGGCAGTCAATGGTGGATGGGACGAAGTCATTGGTGGATGGTCGCATTTGTGGCGTGCCAGCGCATCACTTACCGGTATCTGGACATCTCTTGCAGCATTGACCGGTTTGTTATTGGCAGCGCGTCTTCCATGGATGGAACGTTCAGCAGGGCTTGATCGCATTCTCATATGGCACAGAATGGCCGGCGACACCATGGGTGTGATGTTGGGCGTGCATGTTTTTACATCTCTAATGGCAGAGATGCCATTACGCGGCGGACTTGTCGCCACTGTGAAAGACATGATTGGTCGCGAGTCATACATGGGCATGGCAACTATTGGGGCTCTCATCGTTGCTGTTGTCGTTGTGTCTTCGCTGAAGAACGTTCGTAATCGTTTGTCGTATGAAACGTGGTACTTGTTGCACCTCAGTGCCTACGTGGGTGTCGTCATTTCTTACAGCCACACCATCACGCTTGGTTCACTGTTATCAGGTGACCGATTAATTCGTTACTTGTGGGGAATCTTCTTTGCATATGTTCTTGTCTTGCTAGTTCTTGCTCGTTGGTCTGGTGTGATCAACGCAATTCGCAAACCACTGCGAGTTGTTGATGTTCAACGCGAAACAGAAGACACGGTCAGTGTTGTTCTCGGCGGACCACACATCACTTCATATGCCGGCGAAGCTGGTCAGTTCGTTACAGTGCGCATGTTGAAGCGAGGTATGTGGTGGAAGTCAAATCCATATTCATTGTCAGCTGCACCAACGACTGGTGGAATGCGCATCACTGTGAAAGACCGTGGTGATGCAAGTGCAGCCACCTTCCGTTTGAAGCGTGGAGACAAAGTCGCAGTGGAAGGCCCATACGGCATTGCAACACCGAACATTTTCGAAGGCGCTCGGCCGTTACTGATTGCCGGCGGTGTTGGAGTGACGCCAGTGCGAGCCATGCTGGAATGCTTACCGAAAGGTTCGCACCCGATGGTGTTGTTACGTGCGCGCAAAGTGGAAGAGATTCCTCATTACAAAGAGATTTGTGATCTCACAGAATCTCGTGGTGGGGAAGTGCGTTTAGTACTTGGCCGTACAGCACAATTGAAGTCACGTGACCCATTTGCACCCAAGGTACTGAATTCACTGGTCCCTAACATCACCAATTGCGTTGCATTTGTGTGTGGCCCAACATCGCTGACATTTGCTGCCCGTAAGGGTTTACGTGAAGCAGGACTGGCCCCATCCAGTATTCATCTCGAATTGCCGTGGTGGTAAAAAATGTCTCACCGTAAACCGTCCATTGTTCGTCGGATTTTTCCGGCTTTTGCGCTCACCACGGTGGGCGTGGGCATGGTGCACTCCCTTGATCGTCCAGCAATCGTGGGTGCGCGCGGAATTCTTGCCCCGATGGCTGGCACTGCAACAACCACAATTGTTCCACCAGTTACAAACGCTCCAGCTGCTACTTCGGCACCAGTGGTTACAAACGCACCCGCCGTTACGAACGCACCCGCGGGAACAGCAGCACCGGTAACAGCAGCACCAGTTGTGACCGCCACACCTGCTGCTCCTGCTGCGAACGATTGTGGTGCATTGACTGGCAGTGGTTCACCAGTAACCATTTCGTGGCGTCGTGATTATGGCGTAATTCAAGTGACGGCAAAATTTATGTCAGATGGAACATTGTGCAAAGCAACTGCCCAATACCAAACCTATGACAATCGTTCGGAACGTTATGAGTCGTACGCTATCCCTATTTTGAATAAGCAAGCCTCAAATGCAGGCAATGCAAATATTCAAGGTGTCTCAGGTGCAACTGCAGTATCTGACGCTTATACCAAATCGCTTCAATCAGCAATTGATAACAGAGCATAAAGATGAAAGCGATTCATCGCACCTCGTTTCCCATCATGGGAACAACCGCGAGCGTGCACGTGAACGATTCAGTTACAGGCTGTGAATTTGATTCCGTCATTTCTGAGTTGCGACATGAACTAAATCGATTAGAAGAGATATTTTCTGTCTATCGAGAGACCAGTGAGATAAGCAGAATCAATGCGGGAACTTTGCATCACCTTGACGCATCGCCTGAAGTTTTTGCAGTGCTTGATGCGTGTACATGGTTAGAGCAAGCCTCGAATGGTGCTTTTTCTATTCGTCGATCACGCACTGAATCTGCAATCAACCCATCCGGATTTGTGAAGGGGTGGGCAGGAGAGCGCAGTGCGTCAATTCTGAGCAATGCAGGCTTTAAGCATTTCTATCTAGGTATCGGTGGCGACTTTGTTCTGCGTGGTGGATTAACTGAATCAGAACCGTGGAGCATTGGAATTGCAGACCCTCGTGATGCGACTCGATTAGTCGCAACTATTGATGTTGTTGATGGTGCTATTGCAACATCAGGTAGCGCAGAACGCGGCGCACATATTTGGGACCCGCGTACAGGTGCTCCGGCTGATGAGTTTTTATCTGTGACCGTGACTGGCCCGAGCCTCGCTTGGGCTGATGCATATGCGACCACAGTGTTTGTGATGGGGGAACCTGGACTGGAATGGATTGCGCAGTTTGGGCAATACGACGCAATGCCGGTTCGCCGAAGTGACTAGCCGTTTGTTGTGAAGCCGGCCAACGCCAATGCTTCGTTCAAGGTGCTGGCGCGACGAATAGTGCAACCAGACTGAATATCAGGCGCACTCGCTGGAACAATTGCTTGAGTAAAACCAAGGCGTGATGCTTCGTTGAGTCGCCGCGCAAGATGACCGACTTGACGCACTTCGCCCGCAAGCCCAACTTCACCAATAACGACAAGGTCTGCTGGCAACGGAATGTTGGAGACCGCAGATACGAGCGCGAGACACATTCCGAGGTCTGCACCGGGCTCTGTGAGTTTCACTCCGCCAACAACAGATGCATACACCTCGTGCGCGGACAAACTGATGCGCGCACGACGTTCAAGCACGGCAAGCAACATTGACAAACGACCTTGGTCGAGACCTTGTGCGCTGCGACGTGCAGGAACTGATGCACTGACTTGATTGGTAAGTGCTTGCAGTTCTACTAACAACGGCCGTTGACCTTCAATGGTGGGGACAACTACAGAACCAGGAACTCCTGTTCGACGATCGGTGAGGAACAACTGGCTGGCATCGGGAACACCAATGAGACCAGCTTCAGTCATTTCAAACAAACCGAGTTCGTTGGTAGGGCCGAAACGATGTTTTGCTGCACGCATGAGGCGCAGCGCATTGTGACGCTCGCCCTCGAATGACAGCACAGTGTCGACAACATGCTCGAGAACGCGCGGGCCTGCGAGGCCACCATCTTTGGTGACATGACCAACAAGTACTACAGATATATTGCGACGTTTTGCTTCTTGCACTAACCGATGTGCACACCCGCGTACTTGCACAACAGAACCTGGCGAGGATCCAAGCTCTGGGTCGACCACGGTTTGGATGGAGTCGATAACAACGAGCGATGGAGAAATTTTGTCGATGGCAGCAATGATGTTCGGCAATGACATTTCAGGAAGCAACCACAAATGTGGGCTAATGGCACCAAGACGGTCTGCACGCAGGCGCACTTGTTGCGCGCTTTCTTCAGCGGTGACATACAGGGAAGGCCCTTTTGCTCCGGCAAGAAGTTGCAGTAGCAATGTGCTTTTACCGATTCCGGGTTCTCCGCCAAGCAACGTGACAGAACCAGGTACGAGACCACCACCGAGTACGCGATCAAGTTCATCGATACCTGTTGGCACAGGATCTGATTCGTTTGGGTTCACATCGCCAATAGGTGTTGCAAGACCAGGAGGCACAAGTGCAAGACCAGCAGCCAGTGTGACGCGCGATTCTTCGGGACCTTCTACTTCTTCAACAAGTGAGTTCCACGCAGTGCAGACGGAACACTGACCAGACCATTTCGGAAATGATGCACCGCATTCGGTGCATCGATGAATGAGTCGAAGTTTTGCCACACCGTGACTTTATATGCGGGGTGTGGGGCGTCGTCTATTACGGGCGCGCAACACCATAAAGATGAGGACCACCGAGCCAATTATCCACAGATACAACAAACCAAGGACTAAGACTTTGGCAAATCGCGAAATACTGGATGCGACATCAACGTTGGTGACACTGGTTGCGAGGCTTGTTGGAGTGCCATCCATTGGAACTCGCCACGAAATAACACCATCGGCAGTTTGACCTGTTGTGCTGTTGACCTTGCCAGGCAAAATGGCAGTGAACGTGATTCCCACTGCGTCGCCAAGGTCGAGGCCAGCTGCTTGCACGTCTGCTGCGTACGGCGCTCCGCCAAGAAGATTCAGAGTGGCATCATCGGCGAATGCGTTAAGGCCACCATTGACTTCAAGTCTGCCGGCCAAGGTGTAGGTGCTGTTGGTGTCTTTGCCGGTGCGGGTCATCACCATTTCATGCAATGGCCCACGAGTTCCGTTGAGTTGCCCAAGCAACGTGGTTGCCTCTGCTGGCCCAAGAAAATCATGAGTCAGTGTGATGGTAAGTCCGCCATCTTTCGTATCTGTTGGTCCGAGAACTTTCCAGCCAGCAGCAACAAGGTCATCAGTTCGAACATCTGCCTTCAGGCCTGGTGCTTTCGCAACGATGTCTTTGTCAGCGGTGATGACAACAGAAATGGTGCCAGTGCCGTTTGGTTTCACTGCAAGCGTGATATCAGAGTCGACACGACATGACGACAGAGCTATAACTGCAGCGAATGACGCCGCAATACGAGTAATTATCTTGCGGGTCACTCGACAGGAGCAACAGTGTCACCAGCAAGTGGAGACTCGCTTGGTGCAACGATGCCTTCAACAGCGAGGAAGGTCATACGACGCTTACCGACATTGTCTGGGTCATCTTCTGTGTCAACAACGATGATCTGGCCAGCGGTGAATTGCTTGTACAAAATCTTTTCAGATAGTTGATCTTCGATTTGACGCTGAATGGCGCGACGCAAAGGACGTGCACCCATCTGCGGGTCGTACCCAACTTCTGCCAAGAACTCTTTTGCTGACTGCGTGAGTTCGAGACCAAGACCTTGCGATTCAAGTTGGCCTGTAAGGCGCTTGATCATCATGTCAACCATTTGAACTACTTCGTCTCTAGCCAATTCATGGAACACAATTGTTTCGTCAATACGGTTCAAGAATTCTGGACGGAAGTGCAACTTCAATGCGTCGTTGACTTTGTCTTTCATGCGCTCGTATGAAACAGCTTGATCACCAGTGGTGAAACCAAGATTTGCTTTACGCAAGTCTTGAGTACCCAAGTTGCTTGTCATGATGATGACGGTATTACGGAAGTCAACACTGCGGCCTTGGCTGTCGGTGAGACGACCTTCTTCAAGGATCTGCAACAACGTGTTGAACACGTCGGGGTGAGCTTTTTCAATTTCGTCGAAAAGAACAACAGAGAATGGCTTGCGACGCACTGCTTCAGTGAGTTGGCCGCCTTCTTCGTAGCCGACATATCCCGGAGGAGAACCAACGAGACGACTAACGGTGTGCTTTTCCATGTACTCGGACATGTCGAGCGTGATGAGTGCTTGATCATCACCGAACAAGAACTCAGCAAGAGTCTTTGCAAGTTCTGTTTTACCAACACCTGTTGGTCCGAGGAAGATGAACGAACCACTAGGGCGACGAGGATCTTTCAGGCCGGCACGTGTACGACGGATGCTTTGCGACACAGCAGTAACTGCGTCTTCTTGACCGATGATGCGCTTGTGCAGTTCGGCTTCCATGTTGAGAAGCTTTGCGGTTTCTTCCTCTGTGAGTTTGTAGACAGGAATACCGGTCCAGATGCTGAGTACTTCGGCAATGGCTTCTTCGTCGACTTCGTCGAACAAGCTGATGCCAGATGCCTTGATTTCAGCTTCTTTTTCAGACTTCTCTTCGAGCAATGAACGCTCTTGGTCACGCAAGCGGCCAGCTTCTTCGAAGCGCTGGTCTTCAATAGCCTTCTTCTTTGCTTCTTGCACTTCAGACACGCGATTTTCAAGTTCCTTCAAGTCAGGAGGTGTTTGCATGCGCTTGATGCGAAGACGTGAACCGGCTTCGTCAATAAGGTCGATTGCTTTGTCTGGCAAGAAACGGTCTGCAATGTAGCGATCGGCCAAGTTGGCTGCTGCAACAATTGCTTGGTCAGTAATTGTGACACGGTGATGAGTTTCGTACTTGTCGCGAACACCTTTGAGAATTTCAATGGTGTGAGCAACAGTTGGCTCATCAACCTTGACAGGCTGGAAACGACGCTCGAGCGCAGGATCTTTTTCAAGATGCTTGCGGTATTCGTCTGTTGTGGTTGCGCCGATTGTTTGCAATTCACCACGTGCAAGCATTGGCTTGAGAATGCTTGCAGCATCGATTGCGCCTTCAGCAGCACCAGCACCTACGAGTGTGTGGATTTCGTCGATGAACAAAACAATGTCACCACGTGTCTTGATTTCTTTCAGAACTTTTTTGAGACGCTCTTCGAAGTCACCGCGGTAACGGCTACCTGCAACAAGTGCACCAAGGTCAAGTGTGTAGAGCTGCTTGTCTTTCAATGTCTCAGGAATGTCGCCAGAAACAATTTTCAGTGCAAGGCCTTCAACAATTGCTGTTTTACCAACACCGGGCTCGCCAATGAGAACAGGGTTGTTCTTTGTACGACGCGAAAGAATCTGCATCACACGCTCAAGTTCACGGGTACGACCAATGACGGGGTCGAGTTTCTTTTCGCGTGCTAGCTGAGTGAGGTTGCGACCGAACTGATCGAGAATTTGACTTCCACCTTTGTCGCCTGGCTCTTCTTTATTGCCGGGGGCTGCTGCACTGCCGGCAGCTTCACCTTTATTGCCGGGGCCCTGATAGCCAGAGAGCAATTGAATTACTTGCTGGCGAACTTTGCCGAGGTCTGCGCCCAACTTCACGAGAACTTGAGTTGCTACGCCTTCGCCTTCACGTAGAAGACCGAGAAGAATGTGCTCGGTGCCGATGTAGTTGTGACCTAATTGAAGAGCTTCACGTAATGAAAGTTCAAGAACCTTTTTCGCGCGAGGAGTGAAAGGAATATGACCAGAAGGTGATGAACCACCCTGGCCAATGATTTCTTCGACTTGAGCACGTACTGCATCAAGAGAGATGGACAAAGACTCAAGTGCCTTTGCTGCAACGCCTTCACCTTCGTGAATCAGTCCGAGCAGAATGTGCTCGGTACCAATGTACGAGTGGTTGAGAAGGCGCGCCTCTTCTTGGGCAAGGACAACAACCCTGCGGGCACGATCTGTAAAGCGTTCAAACATGTGGGGCCACCCCATTCGGAATCGGTGGATATTGAAATAAAGTGTATCGGTACGGCACGGGAGTACCCCTGCAGAACCCGTAGTCTAAAAACCGTGATTATGTCGCCGCTTCTTTCGTTGCCTTTTATGGAAAACGACCGCCAACGGGTGGAAAAGGCTCTGGTGGCATCGGTCACCACAAATGACGCATATATGACCGAAATTGCGTCGCATCTCATCTCGGCAGGTGGGAAGCGATTGCGCCCTATTTTCGCAATTGCTGGTTCCCAAGTGGGTAATGACCTTGTTGCAACCGACGAAGCCATTGCCGGTGGTGTTTCGTGTGAACTTGTTCATCTTGGTTCTCTGTATCACGACGACGTGATGGACGAATCTGACATGCGCCGCGGTGTTGAAACAGTCAACGCAAAGTGGGGCAACTTGCAGGCCATTTTGGCTGGTGACTTTTTGTTGGCAAAGGCCTCAGAAATTGCCGCGTCGCTTGGCACGGAAGTTGCTGCATTGTTGGCTCGCACCATTGGCCGCCTGTGTGAGGGCCAAATTGAAGAATTGCGCCATACATATAACGTCGAGCGCACCGTTGATTCGTATCTTGATTCCATTGATGGCAAGACCGCAGCCTTGTATTCCACCGCGGCTCGTATTGGCGGTTTAGTAGCCGGACATGATCGCGCTGTTGTTGATGCGCTCACGGCATATGGCACTGCATACGGCATGGTATTTCAAATAGTCGATGACGTTCTTGACCTCACTGCTACTGATGAGGAATTGGGTAAACCTGCTGGCAACGACATGAAAGAGGGCGTGTACACATTGCCTGTTTTGCACACGTTGGCAAAGGGTGGCAAAGACGCAGACACGTTGAAGTCAATTCTTGGAAAGCCGTTGTCCGTTGAAGAGCGCGACACAGTGCTAAAGATTGTGCGCACGAATGGCGGTGTTGACGTTGCTATCGAAAAAGCACGCGCATATGTTGCTGATGCTGAACGAGCATGCGATGCGTTGCCAACTGGCATTACTGCAGACGCAATGCGTGCAGCAACTGCTGCACTTCTTGCAACTGTTTCGTAATTACGACAATGTACGGGCGGCGGCGAGGCCACTAAGGGCTGCACCCTCAATGCGGGGGCCAGCGAATGCATCGCCAGCAATTGCCAAGGTGCCTGAGTCGTCAACCCAGCACGCATCCGGCCACATCTTTTTTGGAATGGCAAAACGCCATTTCTTCATCTCGCTTGAAGTGACCACAGCAGTGCCGAGCCACGGAGTTGCGGCTTCGAGCAGTGCATCATGGATCTCGCGGTTGGTCATGTCGAAATGCGCAAGGCTCCATTCAGGGTTTGCATGAAAGGTCAATGCTGGTGTTGCACTAATTCCCTTTGCAGAGTTGTCGCCGATAAACGAAAACACGTCATCGGGAAATTGCATGCCGCCCGGTGATGTCACATTGTGATTATTGGAATCAAGTGTGACTAGGAGACCCAAAGTGCGGTCGTAATCAGTGCCGCGTAGTTCTGTGGGCATTTCTATTCCGCCACCAAACATTAGGGAAAACGACTGCGGTAAAGGCGCTGTGAGAATCACGCGGTCTGCATGGTGGGCAACGCCGTCATCAGTGGTGATTACCCAGTCGGTGTCGCCACGCGAGAGAGCAAAGACAAGCGTGCTGAGGCGTACATCAAGTCTGATTGCCAAATGTTTTGCAATTGATGTCATTCCATTCGCACCGACATAGCGAGGGTGTCCATCTTCTTCAGAAAACCCTCGACACCATTCGCGCACAACTCCGGCAGTTATCCAATCATCAACATGAGACTGAAATTCGTCGCTGCGTACTGTGAAGAATTGTGCACCGTGATCAAGTGTTGCGTCTTTGATGCGTCGTGTAGCCAGACGACCGCCTACGCCACGGCCTTTATCGAAAACTATGACGTCGTGACCCCGCGCGACACATTCACGTGCTGCCATGAGACCAGAAAGACCAGCACCAACAATAATGATGCGCATGGTCACACTGCTACGGCAGCTGCGTGACCGTGCGAAATAAATACTTTTTCGGCGCGGCCAAGAAACTCAAGAAGGATGCGATTAAAAGTACTTGCATGTTCAATATGCAGTCCGTGTGCACCACCACTAATGATGACTAGTTCTGCTGTGGGAATTAGTGATGCGATCTCTTCAGCATCGCCGCGCGGAGTGAGAATGTCTTGATTACCGACAACCACCATTGTGGGGCATTCAATATTGCTGAGTTCTGCATTCAGTGAACGGTCATCAGTTGTAAGAATTGCTTGCACTTGCGACACAAATGCATTGGCTGGGTTGAACAATTGCAGTGGGCCGATGCTTCCTAACGCAGGAAGTAAGCGGCGAAATGAGCGCGGGCCAATCATCCACCGTGCAGCTTCTTTGCCGACTGACCCCATGCCGTCTGTTTCTGCCATGTCAGCCCATGATTGCAAGAGATCTACGCGCCACTGATGATTGCGGCAAGCGGTAGCAACAAGCGTTAATGAACGAACACGGTTCGGGTGCTTCAACGCAATAATCTGACTGATTGCACCACCCATTGATAAGCCAACGACATGTGCTGATTCAATGCCGGCCGCGTCTAGAACGGCAATTGCATCATCTGCCATTTGTTCAAGGTCGTATGTGCCGTCTGGCTTATCGCTCTTACCTGCGCCGCGATTATCAAATGCCACCGTGCGATGGCGCAATGCAAGTGCAGCACGCTGAAGATTCCACGAGTTTTTCTCGCCGCCAAGCCCCTGCACCAATAGAACTGGTGCTCTTTTCGTGATGCCTGTCACTTCGTAATGAATACGTACTCCGTCGGCTGCAACTGCGTATGGCATGTTATGCAACCTGCTTTCGGGCTGGAATTCGTTCGATGCTTGGCCACAAATATAGATTGCGCACTACTTCAGTTGTTGAATGGCGTGGCGCGAACCGCAATAAGTGTGCTGCTTCATTACTGGCAGCTAAGCGACCATGTTGAATGAGATCAGCAACGTGGTCAGGCATTGGTGCACCCGCGAGAGATGACACGTTCTTTGCCATCCACCAACCTGGGCCGAATGATGGAAGTGGGACACGACGACCAATAGAAGTTGCACGCAACATGCTGATGGCACCGTTAGCAACAATGTTCACTACGCCATCTGCATCGCGTTCAGCAGCTTGTATGAACGCAGTTGCTGCATCAAAGTCTTCGACAACACTAAAGATTGGGTTACCAATTCCGTAGTACGGAATTACTGGCAAACGCAGAAGTCGGCCAAGCGGGCTTGGAACGTGTGCACCAAGAACTGGTGCAAGGCGCAACGTACAAACATTGACGCCACGAGCAGAACGTAGTTCCGTTGCTTGCAATTCAATGTTGCGACACATGTACCCATATGTGGTGTTTGGCGCAGTCGGTGTTGTTTCCACCGCAATGTCAGGCGAGTAACTGCCTGCACCATACATTTCAATTCCGCTACGCACGACAACTGTCTCTAATGCCTCTGCTCGATGGGCAGCATCAAAGACTGCCTTAGCAACAAGTGCTGTACATGTTTCAGCTTCGGGTGTTGCAAGACGCGCATGTGGTTCCCACACTCCGACATGCAACAACACATGCGGATTGAATTCTTGAATCAGTTCTGCAATGCGGTCATGTTCAGTTGGGTCTACACGAACAAACTGTGAGCGCTTCAGTAAGCGACGTGGTGGGTCAACATCGATTCCTAAAATCTCGCCGGCCCACTCTGTATTTTCAGCGAGCGCTGCGACGAGAGAGCCGAGTTCTCCACCCATACCGGTGATAAGTACTCGACGATTTTTCATATCGACAAACCAGGTGGTCGTTGTCCGAAGGACATCTACCGCAGGTTGTGTACTCCGAGGATCAATTCACGAGCCCAAGTGTCAAGCTGGCGACCACCGATGTTTTCGGTGATGATGATGGCTTGCGATGGGTCATCGATCATTCCGCTCCAGCGGA
>JBAXUC010000070.1:0-7540 GCA_037129855.1 Actinomycetota bacterium
GTTTTCCGTCAACAACTTCAAAGGTTGTGACTGAACAATTGTCAAGACTGGCAATAACCATTGCATCATTGTCCGTCGCAACACCAATGACGGCATTGATAGCGATGAAATGACTGAACACCACTGTGTCAGTTGTGATTTCTGCAACTCGTTGCCCAATTGCATTGCGATAGTCGATGTAATGCGATCCGGAACGTGCAGCAACTTCAGTCCACGTACCGGCCATCGCTTCGCGCAACCAGTCAACTCGGTTTTCCAGCGTGTATTCAACAGGCGATGGAATTTCTCCAACAAGCGGTTCAATAACAACATCTTGTTTCCACGCTGTTGCTAACGGAAAGGCCGTTTGCTGACAACGCAGCAACGGGCTCGACATCACTGGTAGTGGCCCGAGCGACGACAACTTTGATGCAACAGCAAGTGACTGGCTACGGCCAAGATCATCAAGACCAGGGTCTGGATCAACGTTCCATCCGGCCGCTGCGCGTCCGTGACGCACCATGTACACACGTGTCATTCGAAAACCCAACCGTCACGCATTGGTTCGTTACTCTTAGGGTCGATGAACCACTCGTTGCCAAACTGTGCAGCGAAACGCTCGTCATCCATTGCCATAAAGAAACCCGAATCACTGAGCTGACTGGCATGACACTTCATTGCAGCGCGCTTCAGCGGTGCGAATTTCATCACGTCAAATTTGTAGTTGATTTCAGACTCAAGTGTCCCCATCGGATTGCCATCATCAGCCGGACCATCAGCGTTAAACCCTTCGTCCTCTTTTAATAGGCCTGCGGCACGTGCAGCGTCTATGCCACGACGTATTTGATCGCGATTCATAGTGCCTTCAAGTACGCGCACTGGCACTAACTCAGCAGCACGATGACCAACCTTGTGCACCATGATGTGATCAGGGTGGCCGTACCCACCATGCCAGTCATATGTAGTGAGAACGTCGGCATTTTCTTCTAGCAAGACATCTGCCAACCTTTGTGCTGCTTCTTCAAGTGCTGCATTACAAAATGCGCCTGCATTTGTATTTTGTTCCCAGCCAGTCATTCCGCTGTCTTCGTATCCGAGCCACACCACACGGTGCACCCCGAGAGTTTCTGCTGATTTCAAAGTCTCTGCGTGACGAACTTCGACCAGTGTCTTACCTGCAGGCATGTCGGCAGGAATTTCACCGTGGTCTCCATTTGTCGCGACAACCAAGACAACGCGGTGCCCTTCGGCCGATGCGCGCGCGATAGTGCCACCAGTACCAATGCATTCATCATCGGGATGGGCATGAAAGCAAACGAGTGTTGACACTTAGGCCTGCTTCGCTGCGCCACTTGCGAGCAGAGCGTCGACATTGGCTACGCCCCAGTCACGCAATACTTCTGCAGTGTGCTGACCAGCATGTGCTGACGGCCGTGAAATTTCTGGCGTGGTGCGAGAAAAACGAGGTGCTGGTGCTGGCTGCATGTGGCCATTCACATTGATGAAAGTTTGACGCTCCACGTTGTGTGGATGTGCAGCAGCTTCGCTCATTGTGAGAACTGGCGCAAAGCACACATCGGTTGCTTCCATAATTGCGCACCACTCATCACGAGTTTTTGCTTTCATTACTTCTTGTAAACGAATCTTCAGTCCTGGCCACATTGACTGGTCCATCTGCTTTGCAAAGTCAGCATCGCCCTCAAGACCAGTGAGCTTCATGAGTTCTGCGTAGAACTGAGGCTCGATAGAACCGAGTGAGATGTACTTGCCATCTGCGCATTCGAATACATCGTAGAAGTGTGCACCGGTATCGAGAAGATTTGTACCAGGTGCATTTTCATTGAAGATGCCCATGGACTTGAACGACCAAAACATGGTCATCAGCACTGCTGCACCATCAACCATTGCGGTATCAACAACTTGGCCCTTGCCAGACTTCTGTGCTTCAAGCAATGCACATACAACGCCGTATGCAAGGAACATTCCGCCACCACCAAAGTCGCCCACCATGTTGAGTGGCGGTACAGGTGCTTCGCCTGCGCGAGCGAAATGTGCGAGCGAACCGGATAACGAGATGTAGTTGATGTCGTGGCCAGCAGCTTGGGCGTACATGCCTTCTTGCCCCCAACCTGTCATGCGACCAAACACAATGCGTGGGTTACGTGCCTGGCACACATCAGGCCCAATACCAAGACGCTCCATCACGCCAGGGCGGAAACCTTCGATTATGGCATCGGCTTTTTCTACCAATTGCAATAGCGCCTCTACCCCTTCAGGGCTTTTGAGATCAAGGGCGATGTTCTTACGTCCGCGCAACATCAAATCACCTGCAGGTGTTGGTGGCGGCGTGCCGCGCACTGCTTGCGCGCGATCAACACGAATGATTTCAGCACCCATGTCTGCGAGCAACATGGCGGCAAACGGGCCAGGCCCGATGCCAGCAATTTCTATGATCTTGTATCCAGTAAGTGGTCCTGACATGACGAATTCCTTTTGTTGTTGTGTATTGAAGACTTATGCGGCGCGGCGCACGTGTGACGAGATGGCATCGACAAATATTGGCCACAGTGGCAGCGGAACGTCGTGACCCATATCAGTGACAAACATGTATACGGATCCAGGAATCACTTCTGCTGTGCGCTCGCCACCCGACGGGGTGAGCAATTGATCATCACGACCGTGAATAACAAGTGTTGAAGTCTTCAAATTCCGCAATTTTTCGGTGCGATCGCCCGAAGCATAAATTGCTGCAAGTTGACGATGCGAACCTTCCGGATAAAAACTTCTGTCGTATTCACGAGCAGCACGAGCTTTTGCTTCGTTGATATCGAAATATCTCTTTGAACACCACACGGCCCAGTTGGCTGCGCTTTCAATGTACGTAGCACGATCAGGAGATGGTGGAGCAAGCAATGCAGTCAGTGCAGCTTCCGTTGGAGTTCCGTACGCAAGATCGCCAGTGACAGACATGATGCTGGTGAGGCTCTGTGTGCGATGAGGATGCTCAATTGCCACTGTCTGTGCAATCATGCCGCCCATTGACGCGCCGATGATGTGCGCCTTCTCGATACCGAGATGATCGAGAACGCCCATGGCATCTGCTGCCATGTCAGACAATGTGTACGGCACAGGCACTGTGACTGGGTCACCCATTGCTGCTTGCATAGTGACTTTGTCAGTCTCAACCATGACGCCATCATGTTTATACGACAATCCGCAATCGCGATTATCAAAGCGCACAACGTGAAAACCCTGCTCTACGAACATGTGCAAAAATTCTTCTGGCCATGCAGTCATCTGGGCAGTAAACCCCATGATCCACAACAGGGTGGGATTCTTTGGGTCTCCCAACGTGTCGTATTCGATGTTGATTCCGTTTGGCAAGATGGCTTGAGACATCTGTCTATTCTCACAGGTAGCCAAGCCACTATGAAAAGCGGAGAGATCAGCTGAGCAGGCGTCTCTTTTGCTCGAGGAATTCGTCATCAGTGATGGTTCCTCGGTCAAGCAATGCCTCTAATCGCTCAAGTTCGCCTGCAATGCTCATCGTGCCTGGCGTGGCCTCTGACCGGATTCCTCCGCGCGACTGAATGGTGGAGTGAATGATGTTCTGCACCTTTTCCGGCTGGGCGATATCAGTGAATGTCTGTTGACCGTCTTTGCCGCCCGATTCGATGAGCAAGTCACCCACTCCCAGCATCCGTTCCAGAACGGATTGCCCGAAATTCACGTTATTCACCCTTTCAAGAGGAATTTCGACCCCATCACGAGACACGACGCCTTGTCGATAAATAAGCCGATGGGAGGTAACAACGAAATAGGTAGTGCGCCATTTGATGAGTTGCACCAGCACCCAGGCAGCGCTCACGATGATGGCGGCCACCCCCAGATATCCAATGGTGTCCTCAAAGAAACCGGCGGGCATTTGGGCCTTCAGCATCAGTGTGAGGAACATTGACCCGACCAGTGTTGAGACCGACGAGCCGAAATACCACCAGTGCGGGTGGAGGTCTAAAACGATTGTTTCGTAGTCATTCAGCAGTCGCCGAGGAAAGGGCATGGAAGAAAGGGTACAACCGCCTAGTTTCAAGGCGTGACATTCCTGCACCAGCCCCAGACAGAATCAGGCCACACGGCTGATTCCGTACTTGCTGGCCTCGATGCTCAACAGCGCAAAGCAGTGACTGCGCCAGTGGGCATTGTTGTGGTGCGCGCCGGTGCAGGTTCTGGCAAAACAACAGTTCTCACGCGTCGTATTGCATGGCGAACATTGTCTGGCACTGCAGATATTGAAAAAACTCTCGCAATAACTTTCACTCGTCAAGCTGCAACCGAAATGCGCACTCGACTAGCACGATTCGAACTTGACGGTCGTCCCACCATTGGCACCTTTCACGCCATTGCTCGTCGATTGATGTTGCAGAACCTAGAAGATCGCAACAGGCGTGCTCCTGTCATTGTGAACAACAGATCATCACTGATGTCTTCATGCATGAGAGATGACGCCAAACATGGCGGTGTTATTGACATGTTGTCAGCAATCGACTGGGCTCATGCACACATGATTGCGCCTGATGCAGCGGCCTCAGCACTTGCTTCAGCTGGTATCAAAGTTCCACTTTCGGCGCTTCGTTTTACAGAAGTATTCAAAACCTACGAACAAACCAAACGCAAGCGTGGCGTTATTGATCTCAATGATTTCATGACATCGGTTGTCAATGAAGCAACCCGCGAACCGCGATTTGCCGAGTCGATTCGCTTCCAATATCGCCACGTATCAGTCGACGAAGCACAAGACATGAACCCGTTGCAATATGCATTTCTAAAAGTGCTCTTGCCGGCAAACCCAGATGTGTTTTTAGTGGGAGACCCCAATCAAGCTATTTACGGATTCAATGGCGCAGACAAGGATTTGTTCGACTCACTACCTGGGTTCTCTACAGGTGCCAATGTCGTCTCTTTGCCATCGAACTATCGGTGCACTCCCGAGATTGTAAAAATTGCAGTTGATTCACTCGCCAAGGACGGCCAAGTTGCAGACGCAGTGTCGCAACGCCCAAGTGGTGCAGTCGTGCGATTAGAACGGTGCGCAACTGAAGCAGCAGAACAGCAATTAATCACCAAACTTGTGACGCGTGCACATTCCTCTGATCGATCATGGAGCAATATTGCTGTTCTGGTTCGCATCAATACAGTCGCCGATGGCATTCGTGACCAACTGATTGCTGCCGGTATTCCTGTTCGTTCATCACGCGGAGGCGGTGCGTGGGCTCGTGCGGTTGCCGCTGCCACTTCATTGACTGGACGCGACGACTTGGCCACATGGGCAGCGGACATTCTCGACACAGGTGAATACACACCAGACGACGCCGATTTCCAAATAGCTCAATTGGTTCGTGATTTTCTAGATGCACATCGTTCTGGCGGAGTTGATGGTCGCACATTCGGTTCATGGCTTGTCACATCAGCAGACATTGCAGAAACTGACGGCGTTGAGGTATTGACTTTCCACGCTGCCAAAGGACGCGAGTGGTCATACGTCATCGTTGCGGGCATGGAAAAAGGTCTTCTTCCCCACCGCAGCGCCCGCACAGGTGCTGCCCGTAGTGAAGAGGCTCGCCTTGCTTATGTTGCACTTACCCGTGCAGCCGATGAACTTGTAGTTACGTGGACAGATCAACGCAATACGAAGTCTTCTGGGCCATCACCCTTCTTGCCCTCTGTCACCACTTCAGTTCCTGTTATCGATGCACCGCCTGAAGAGTTACGCCGTATTGCACGTCAACGCCCACAACAAGATCCACTTGAAGTTGCACTTGAAGAATGGCGACAACAAAAAGCACGTGTTGGTCGCATGGAACCAAATGGCATTTTGACCACTTCTCAGATGCGCAACATCGTTCGCGACAAACCAACGACAGAGGAAGCCATTGCCGGCCTCACGGACATAATTTTTGCTTGTCGCTATGCAGCAGAACTAATAGCCACTATTAATTCTGTGCTGGGCCGCTGAGATCGCGGCCTTTTCGCAGTTTGTCCATCAACTCTGTGGGCATTGACAAGAACACTGCTTCTGCTTCAGCACACAATATGTCACCAATATGTGAAGTGCCTTTCGTAAAAATCTTGCGCCCTTCGACGCGATCAACCCATCCGCGATACACAATTTCTTGATGTAGTGGAGTTGGAGCACGGTATTTGATTGTCAGAGTTCCGGTCATGCCAGGACGACCCGTGAGTGATTGGGTCATTCCAAGAACTTCGTCGAACGCAGCGGCAATGTACCCACCGTGCACATGACCCGGTGGCCCTTCATATGGTTCCGTAAAGATAGCCCTGCCAATGATTGCCCCAAATTCGCCAATCGAGTCATCTTGCTGAAGCGCCATCGGCATCGACAGTGGGTTCATGGCGCCATAAAACGGGCTCCGGTCTGTGAAGTGAGATTCGGCGGCTGCACTTCCCGGAATTCCATCAGGTGCATTGATGCTCTCGAGTGCTTTTGAAATCTGAACGATCGCTGCATCAATGTCATCAATACGTGCAGTCGACATAAATGAATCCAAAATTAGTTGCCGAGTTACTGCCGCGAGACGAACACGTGACTTGTCGACATCAGTCAGTTCTGTTGTTCGGTCATGGAACGAGGGAAACGAAACACCTTCAAATTGCTCTGATTCATAGTTGGTCACCGTGGACCAACTGTCAACAGCACTGGTGCATGATCGCTTGGTTTGTCACCTTTGCGAGCATTGCGATCTACTTCTGACGACACTGAACGTTCCGCAACTGACTTTGTGGCAAGCAACAGGTCAATACGCATGCCGTGACCTTTATGGAAAGAACCATTGCGGTAATCCCACCATGAATACAAACCGGCCTCATCATGGAATCTGCGATACGTGTCTTCCATACCGAATGCATTGACATGAGCTAACGCATCCCGCTCTGGTTGGCTGACATGTGTTGCACCTTCAAACGCAGCCATGTCATACACATCACGATCTTCAGGAGCAATATTGAAATCTCCCGCAACCACCACATCGTCGGTTGGTGAGCACGATGCATCGAGGTGTTGACGCAGACGCGACATCCACGACAGTTTGTATGTGTAGTGATCATTATCTAGTTCACGCCCATTTGGCACGTACACGGAACTCACGCGCACTCCCCCGCATGTTGCAGAAATGATTCTGGCTTCATGGTCGGGCTCGACACCGTCAGCAAAGTTGGCTACGACATTTTCAAGACCAACTCGCGACAAAATCGCAACTCCGTTCCACTGGCCTTGACCAAAGTGAGCACTTTCATAACCCAACTCGGCAATGGCTTCTGTCGGGAACTTGTCTTGGGCCAATTTGGTCTCTTGCAAACACACCACTTCAGGCGTGTTTGCTCCTAACCATTCCTGTACACGAGGCAAACGAGCCTTCAGCGAATTGACGTTCCATGTAACAATGACCACGCAATGACGGTAGTAGGAATGTCCCTACATTGACCAACTGGAGTTCAGTTAGCGCTTTTTTGCAGGTGCTTTTTTGGCAATAGCTTTTTTGGCTGG
>JBAXUC010000071.1:0-7532 GCA_037129855.1 Actinomycetota bacterium
CGCATAAATTTTTCTGATAGAAAAGTGGTCAACATAAATCAGTGGGGGCTACATGATTATCAAAACGACAAATGGACCAGTGCGCGGGGGAACAAAAGAAGGAGTTCATTACTTTCTAGGTATTCCGTATGCAGCGGCACCAGAAGGTGCCAAAAGATTCAAGGCGCCCGCGAAGCCCCCAAAATGGAGCGACGAATTAGATGCAACATCATTTGGGGACGTATGCCTTCAAGCTCCAATGCCAGGAATCTTTGGCGATATTGGCACACCCTCGAACGCGCCAGGACCAAACTCACTGAACCTAAATGTTTGGACACCTGAGCCAGGGGCCACAAAGTTGCCCGTTTTAATGTGGATACATGGTGGTGCGTTTTATGCCGGCAGTGGTATCGACGAAGTGTACGACGGCACTGCATTTGCTCGAGATGGCGTTGTCTGCGTCACTATCAACTACCGACTAGGGGCCCAAGGCTTTGCACATTTGGCGGAACAATTTTCAGAACTGTCTGATTCCGGCAACTGCGGAATACTCGACCAGATTGCGGCATTGGAATGGATCAGGGACAATATTGCAGCATTCGGCGGCGACCCTTCGAACGTCACAATTGCTGGCGAAAGTGCTGGAGGAATGAGCGTCGGAACGCTCCTTGCCACACCAAAAGCAAAGGGGCTCTTTCGTCGCGCCATTCCTCAAAGTGGCGCAGCCCATAACGGAGTTTCCGCTGCGACGGGGTCACTCATTGCTAGCCATTTGCTTGCTGAAGTAAACGTACGACCCGGAGACCTTGATGCACTGCTGAAAGTGTCTCCTGAAAACTTATTGGCCGCGCAAGTGCGTCTCAATGACGAGCTAGCAGCTACCAGAAATCCACTTAAGTTTGGCGAAGCAGCTGCTTCAGCAATGTTGCTACAACCCACGTACGGCACAGACGTCTTGCCAATGAAACCAATCGATGCAATCACTGCTGGCTCAGCAAAAGACGTAGACATCATGGTTGGTTCAAACTCTGATGAGACTCTGATTTTCATGGTCGACCTGAAAGACATTTTCAATGAAGAACTTGTGGGCGCAACGCTTGATGCAGTCATGGGCGCCGTTGGGCGAAGCGGCGAAGAAGCCTTAAAGACGTACAGCAAGGCACGGCCAACAGCTTCTTCATTTGATCTGGCGTCTGCATTTGAAACGGACCGGATGTTTCGAATGCCAGCACTGAGGCTCGCTGAGGCTCAGTTAAAGAATTCAAAAAACGTGTGGGTCTACGAATTCTGCTGGAAATCACAGGCTCGAGATGGAAATTTTGGTGCATGTCATTTTCTAGAGGTTCCTTTTGCCTTTGACCGAATTGACAATGAACAGTCACGCGGAATCGCTGGAGACGCACCACAATCTCTTGCAACTGCAGTGCACGCAGCCTGGGTTGCATTCATTAAGAACGGAAATCCAAACAATTCACATCTACCTGAATGGCCTGCGTACACCGTAGACACCAGAGACACGATGTGCTTTGATTCCAAATCTGAGGTACGGAAAAATCCGTCTGCAGATGAGCGAATTTTGTGGGATGGAATCATTTAGTTCTCAGAGCTAAATACCCAAGTTCCACGACTTGCGGTGCAAGTCAGTGACTCCGTGAATCTTTATTGCATCAGTGTGCACTGCTGCGCCATAACCCTTGTTGCCGCTCCATCCGTAATGCGGAAACTGTTCATGTAACTGCGTCATCAATGCATCACGTTCCACTTTGGCAATCACGCTGGCTGCTGACACGCTTGCACATGTTTGGTCGCCTTTGATGCGTGTGACAATGCGCGGCCCATCATCTTCTTCAAGCAGGAAACTGTTGTTGCCATCAAGGATGATGATGTCTGGTCGCAACCCAAGCGCTGTCAATGCACGACTGCCCGCAAGACTTAATGCAGTCATAATGCCGTACTTGTCGATTTCTGCTGCCGTTGCAGAACCTGTTGCCCACGCAAGACCCCACTCTTTTGCGACAGGCACCATTGCTTCTCTGCGCTTTGGTGTCATCAATTTCGAATCGGCCAGACCTTCAGGCACTGCGCCGATAGTTGCATCAATCGCTACAACTCCGATGGTGACTGGCCCGGCAATTGCGCCGCGACCCACTTCGTCCATCCCGGCAATGATGCGTGCACCTGTTGCCATGAGTTCGCGCTCGTATTCAAGAGTGGGAACTGGTCGTGCCATACGGTGAAGCGTAGGCTTCGAACATGGCTCGCTCCGCATCGATCACTGTCGGTAACTATTCATATACCGCCCAAGATGCACAGCGAACTATCGCCAATTTGAATGACATCTGGGGCCACCACACGCACAAGTCCTCTATCCCCGATGGCTGGCTTGCCGGAGCACGCGGATATCTCGCAGAGATGTCATCACTGGCCGGCATTGCACTTCCAGCACTTGACAATGTTGACACTGCATTTTCTGCACTGACTGATTCAATACTGGCAAAGTACGACCAACTCACTGCACCACAAATCGAATCACTTCTCGCAGCTATGTGGAGATTCTTTCCCACCATGCGCTCTCTTGCGATTGAGCATGTCGGCACTATTGCGCACTTACATGCTTCTAAAGGATTACCGAAGAAGCCAATGGATTCTGCTGTGATCGGATGGAAAGGTGTCGAAGGCGATGTGCAGTCAGCACGTGCCCACCACGGCAGACCTTGGCAAGCATTGTGCATTTGGTCAACAGACGCCATCGATACCTTGCGTGCAGAAGGTCACCCCATTGCTCCGGGTTATGCCGGCGAGAACATCACAGTTGCGGGTATTCCGGCTGAAGCGTTTCGTCCTGGTGCGCACTTTCGCATTGGCACTGTGCGCGGATTTCTCACGTCGTACGCAATTCCGTGCAAGCAGAACAATGATTGGTTTCTCAACAAGGATTTCAAACGCATGAGCCATGAGCGAGGAGATCAATGCCGTCTCTATGCAATGGTCACAACATGTGGCGACATTGCTGTCGGCGACACGTTCGAGCTTTTTACTGATCGTTAGAAAGCAAGGCAGAGACAGGCGCTGCCAGCAGTGCTTCACCTGAAGCATCAGTGGTGTGCCATGACGGGTCGGCTGCGCCACCCGTAATCAACAAGCCAGCTGCGCCAGTAATTTCCCATAACACTGCAGGACGTGGCCCATGCCACCGCACAGCAAACGACATGGTGCGGTATGGATCGGCGGTCAGACCATGTGCTTCAAATGCTGAACCCCACCAGGTCTCTGGAATGCCGTGAGGTAGCAACACACAGTGTCCGCCACTTGGCGACGCCTGTGCCAATAATGATTCAGCCCACGCAATTGCTCCGAGTCCAGCGGGAATCTCTATAGGGAGTTCTTGTACGTCGCGGTCAGCCATGCGCAACCATGTAGAGCCAATATCGTTCGCAGCAACTTCATCGTCAAGCAACACACATGCTCGCGCTGCAGACGCCATGAGGTGCGGCGTATCCCACTGCAACACTCGGGCACGCTTTTCTGCTTTCACACGGCGCTGCACACTTTCCACCACATCAACGATTGAGTCTCTGTGTGTTTCAGCGAGACGAACTAATTCGATTGAGGCATCTTCTGTTACGCCGACACCTAACAGCAGATCACTTCGTACTCGGGCAATGCCCGCTACTACTGAATGGTCTGGCATGGTGATGCGCGACGCAAGATCACAGGCTGTTTCCCAACCACGCACTACTTGCTGATGATCCGGAACGTCATCTGGCAAAGGCCCAGATGACGGATTGACATGTGCCAATGCAATGCGTGCCGTGCTCTTGTGCCCAAGAGGAATCACCATAGAGCCAGCAGGCAAATCAATTCCAGCTGGTGGATTATCTATTGGTTTACGTGTGGTCAACACATCGGAACGCGTAACTGCCACGGCTACAGGAAGAGTTGACTCATTTTCAAATTCAATGACGGTCATACCGCCACTGTCAGCCACGCAATACATGCGTTGCACAATGTCGCCATTGCCAACACGAATTCGTGTTTCACAGACTGGGAATCCTGCATACCACTTCTGACGAAGTGTCGGCTCGGACGCTGGCGAATACCACCTGTCATCGCCTGCAACATGCCACGCAAGTTCGCGGCCGCCATCAGCCGGGGTCAGAGTGCCGTGTTCAGAAACAGTTCCGCGCCACGTGCCTCCACGATTACCAATAACGCGGCTCATAGTTGGGCTTCCGGACGTGAACGACGAGACATCAATGACAGTAAACCTTCAGATGCAGACAATCCGTTGTGACACACGGCAACCACTTGCTCGGTGATCGGCATATCAACTCCATACTGTTGCGCTAATTCAAGAACTATTGCTGAACTACGTACGCCTTCAGCGACCATTGTGGTGGAACCAAGAATGTCTGCCAATGCTTCGCCTGCGCCAAGACGCATTCCGACCGAGGTATTTCGACTGCTCTGAGACGAACAGGTGGCGATGAGGTCACCCATGCCAGCAAGACCCGCAAGCGACACAGGATCGCCACCAAGCGCAACAGCAAGTCGTGTCATTTCAGCAAGGCCGCGAGTAA
The DNA here is from genome assembly GCA_037129855.1 of Actinomycetota bacterium. Classification (GTDB taxonomy): domain Bacteria; phylum Actinomycetota; class Acidimicrobiia; order Acidimicrobiales; family Ilumatobacteraceae; genus UBA2093. Next base: position 4,560 of record JBAXUC010000071.1, read on the forward strand.
TTAGCGATGCTCGAGTGTTGTCACCGAATCCCATGCCTTTTGCCATACCTGCTGCAATAGCAATGACATTTTTTACAACGCCAGCAATTTCACATCCGACAACATCTGGGTTCGTGTACACACGAAAGGTGGGCGTAGAAAAGAGTTCTTGAAGTGCTGTAGCGATGACCGCATCATCAATAGCCACGACACTGGCAGCTGGTTGACCAACAGAAATTTCTGATGCAAGGTTCGGACCTGTCAACACCGCAACGGGGTGACCGGGCATCACTTCATTGGCCACTTGCGACATGCGCAACATTGAGCCCGCCTCAAGACCTTTCGCCAAACTGACAATGGGCACCCACGGACGAATGTATGACTTTGCCTCAGTCAGAACTTGGCGAAAACCCTGAGACGGTACTGCCATCACGACAACGTCTGCAGTACTTACTGCTTCACTCAAGGAAGATGTGGCTCTCAAGCCAGGCGATAGCGCGACGCCAGTGATGTAATCAGGGTTGACATGATTTGTGTTGATGCTGTCAACAACCGAATCACGGCGGGCCCACAGAACCGTCGGGGTGTTAGCAGCGGCCAACGAGGCGACCGTGGTGCCCCATGAACCGGCACCCACTACTGCCATACGAATCTCTGCCATGTCTCTAGCGTAGGTCACAAGCCCAACGGGGTTCGTAGGCTGATTAGGTGCATCTCGCCGTTGTAATCCCCGTGAAGTCATTCACCATGGCCAAAGGGCGTCTTGCTGACACATTGACCGCTACACAACGTTCTGAGCTTGCTCAATCGTGTGCTGAGACTGTTGTGAGAGCAGCACTGTCATTACCCACCTATGTGGTGTGTTCAGACGAAGGTGTTGCAACGTGGGCTACAGCGCTTGGTGCCCTTGTTGTTGATTGCCAGACTCCTGGTCTTGATATCGCGGTTGCAACGGGACGCGCAGCTGCTCAAGTGAATGGTGCAGACCACATCATCGTTGCTCATGCAGATCTTCCCCTTGCAGTCAGTTTCGACCACATTGCACGCGAAGGAAAAGTAAGTCTTGTCCCCGACCGTCATCGCGATGGCACCAATGTTTTAAGTTTTCCTGCCAACAGTTCTTTTTCTACCGCATATGGCCCAGGCAGTTGTGATAATCACATTCAGCTCGCCTTAGACGCAGGACTTGAATATGAAATCATCGTTGATAACGCTTTGGCACTCGACCTTGACACAGCAGATGACTTAAGTGAACTAGCACGAAGAGAAACGGAACAACCATGAGCGCAAACGAACCAGGCCAACCACCAGTAACTGCAAGCACATTTACTTCAAACCTCACAACCCCCAAGGTTGTTCTCGCAATCGGCGCGCACCCCGACGATATTGAGTTCGGTAGTGGCGGCACTCTTGCCAAATGGTCTGCAGAAGGCGTAGTCGTGCACCACCTTGTATGCACAGATGGTTCAAAAGGTACATGGAACCCTGCGGCCGATACTGCAGCACTTGTGCAGTCACGCCAAGTCGAACAACGCAATGCAGCCAGCGCACTCGGCACAACCGGCACAGTGTCGTTTCTTGGTTATATTGACGGCGAACTCGAACATTCCAAAGAAGCAATTGACCGCATTGCTCTTGCCATTAGAACACTGAAGCCAGACGTGGTCTTGTCACATGATCCGTGGAAGCGATATCGCCTCCATCCTGACCATCGCAATACTGGCCTCAATGTGTGCGATGCCATCGTTGCTGCACGCGACCCACATTTCTTGAAGCATCACTTCACTGATCACGGCGTTGTTCATCATCGCCCTGATGCCTTGCTGTTGTGGGAAGCAGACGAGCCAAACCACGTGGAAGATATTTCCCCATGGGTGCCTATCAAACTCACTGCGTTAGAGCGCCATGAGAGTCAATTTGAATCAACCATGAAAGCAACAGACGAAGACGGTATGGAAGTGTTCCGCTCACGGATGCGTCAGCGCATGAGCGACCTAGGCGCACCACACGGCTTTGCAGCGGCTGAAATCTTTCACCTCATGAACAGGCTCTAAGAGAACTGCCCAGCAACTCTGCCAACACCTGGCGGCCCCGCAAAACTCTGCGCAATTGGCATCCATGTCGATGCTGGCTCTCCGATTGTTGTTAACCCACAGTCGTCAATGTGGCGACGTTGAGTCACTGCCAAACAGAACCCCAATGCAGGTCCAGTTACAGAAGATTCTGCAGACTCATCGCCCCATGTCCACGTGTCACCACTAGGACCAGTGAGTGAGACAAATACGTTTCCTTCGGGAGCTGACAATTTATTTGAAGCAAACGCGAACGGCATGGCGCGCACACCAATATGTGCGATGTGCTTCAATCGATTAGTCGAAATACGTGCCCACTTCAATGCATCTGCAATGTCTTGCCCGTGCGCCCAGGTCTCCATCAGACGCGCAGTCAACATAGACGTGCCAGACATTGATGGTCCGTACCATTTGCACCGTGCCGACAGATCAATTGATTCTGCTGCTCGCGAAAGATCTGCTGCGCCTTCGCGCCACCACTCAAGCAACTGTTGTGGTGTCTTTTCACGTTCAGAGTTATGGATGGCATCCAACCCGCCTGAAGTCATCATCGAGGCCATGTCGCTGGCAAAACGTTCGGGGTCAACCATTGACCACATAGCCCGCTGGTCAATGAGACCTAAGTGAATCACTTGGTCAGCTACATCCCATCCAGGCGCAGGTGTTGGAACAGACCAATCAGATTCGGACATTCCTGACAGGTGCGCTTCGAGTGCAGCTACCTCGGCAATGAGATCAGTGAGTACATGGTCAGTATTGCTAGGCATTCCACAAGTGTGCCCGAAATACAACGGTGAGAACTTGTCCGGAGAAAGTGAAATGGAGGGCTTTCGCCCCCCATTCCGACACTCCGAACCCGAGGGTTCTACTGATTTGAAGTTGTAAAGAAGGCCTAGGCCTTCTTTGCAGCCTTCTTGCGCTT
>JBAXUC010000072.1:0-7426 GCA_037129855.1 Actinomycetota bacterium
ACCACTTCATCAATCATGGCTTTACTTGCTACTTGCGTTAATGACGAACGCTCAAGTAGAACTGCAACTAGTTGATCAACACGTGCATCAAGCGCAGCGACAGTCAGCAACTCATCAATAAGCCCGATACGCAATGCACGTCCTGCATCAATCAGTTCGCCGGTAAACATCAGATGCTTGGCAGCTGATCCGCCAATGACGCGCACAGCTCGCTCGAGTGCGTTCGTGGGGTACACAATTCCCAACTTGGCAGGCGTAATGCCAAACACTGCATCGTCGCTACTAAGGCGAATATCACAGGCTGTTGCAATAGAAACTCCACCGCCCACGCAATTGCCACGAATGACTGCAATGGTTGGGCCAGGGAAATTCGCCAATGCTTCTTCTGCTGCCCAATTGATGCGTGCATACTCGCCACCAGGGCCGTTCGTAAGTTCCGTAATGTCAGCACCTGCACAAAAGTGGTCACCAGTGCCACGTACCACAAGAACTCGAATGTCTGGCTGAGCAGCAAGAGCGGTGATATGCGCATCAATGCTTGCCCACATACCCATGTTGATGGCGTTGCGCTTGTCTGGCCGATTCAATCTCAACGTTGCAACAGGGCCATTGACTTCAACCAACACCCGAATATTTGCTAATTCCCCTGTTGTGTCCTGCGACATGGGGTTACCCGCCTATTTGGCTCATTGACCGATTAGGTCGAATGAAATTCACTTGATTGATTTGGTGTCCGGCCCATTTTGCCCCGACAGCAATTTTAATCAGTTCAGCAATTTCTGCATCAGTGCCGCCATTGCGCAACAACGCACGAATGTCGGATTCATCAGTAGCAAAGAGGCATGTGCGGAATTGTCCGTCTGACGTGAGCCGCACGCGGTCACAATCACCACAGAACGGATGCGTGACGCTAGGGATCACACCGACAGTTCCCTTGCCATCAACGAAGCGCCAACGATCTGCTGGTGCTGCACCTCGAGACGGCATTATTTCCAGTGGAAACTCCGCTGCAATAGTTGCAACAATTTCATCTTGGCTCACAACCTTGTTGCGTTCCCATTCGTTGGTTGCATCAAGCGGCATGAACTCAATAAAGCGCACTTCGACATTGTTGTCACGGCCGTAGCGAACAAGATCAAGAATCTCGTCGTCATTGGTGCCACGCTCAATAACTGCGTTCACCTTCATGGGCGAAAACCCAGCTACTTGCGCTTCTGCAATTCCGGCCAGCACATTGTGCAGCTCATCACGACGTGTCATGGCAAAGAATCGTTCTGGCTTCAGGCTGTCAAGACTGACGTTGATGCGGTCAAGGCCGGCATCACGCAATTCACCAGCGACGTTGCGCAGGGTTGCACCATTAGTGGTGAGAGCAATATCAGGCTTCGTGCCATCAGGCAAACGCAATGCTGCAAGCTTTGCAATGAGCTGTGGCAAGTGTGCACGCACGGTTGGTTCCCCACCAGTCAAACGCAAACTGTCAACCCCGAATTGTTCAACACAAATGCGAGCAACACGTTCAATCTCTTCGTATGTCAGTACTTCAGAACGGTCTAGCCATTTCAAGCCTTCTTCTGGCATGCAATACGTGCAGCGGAAGTTGCAGCGGTCAGTGACAGAGATACGCAGGTCACGCACTACACGTCCGAAGCTGTCAACAAGATCCATAGGGTAATCCTACGCAGTAATCAACCTGTGACTACTGGGCAGCCGTTGGCCCAGCATCAGCACCAAGGAATGTGACCATCACATTGTCCCCTGCTGTTAACCCATTGCCATCTGGAACCATCATCAGAGCGTTCGCAACAGCTGTTGTAGCCAACTGATGGCTGCTCTGTTCACTTTTCCGTGTGACATGCACTCGACCATCAGAACCCCACGATGCATGCACCCGATCAAAATGCACCTTGCCATCAGGCTGGCGTTTCACGGCGTCATCAGTGATTGCCAACACTTCTGGTCTGTGTGCTGCAGCACCAAAACCCATCATGGTGCGCAATGCTGGTCGAGCAAGAAGTTCAAAACTCACTAACGACGACACAGGGTTTCCGGGCAAACCAAAAATGGGAATCTGTACGCCAGCCGGATTCTTAAGAGTGCCAAACGCAAACGGTTTTGCGGGCTTCATTGCCACTTGCACCCAGTTCATATCTGCAATACGTGACAGCACAGCTTTCACAATGTCGTAGTCGCCCATGCTGACGCCACCACTTGTTACAAGCGCATCACATCCACCAGTACTCACTGCACTGCGCAATGCAGCTTCAAGTTCATCTTCATTGTCGCGAATAATGCCAAGGTCAATTGCTCTTGCGCCAGCTTCTTCCACAATGCGCACAAGCATGGTGCGATTTGATTCACGAATCTGCCCAGCACCCAGTGGCGAACCATCATCCACCAATTCATCACCAGTTGAAATGACTCCCACCTTCACGCGCGGGTACACCACAACATGTGTTGCATTGATACTGGCCAACACGCCTTCAATCATCGGCGTCACACGCATACCAGCAGTAACCACAGTGGCACCCACTGCAACATCAGAACCTGCAGCACGAATTGCCGCGCCAGCCGGAACTGATTTCAGAATCTTCACGCCGTCAGTGCCAACACGTTCGGTGTCTTCCACCATCACAATGGCATCGCAACCATCAGGAATTGGCGCACCAGTCATAATGCGAATCGCAGTGCCCGCAGTCACCGCAATTGTCGGTGCTGCACCTGCAGCAAGTTCACCAATCACGCGTAACTCAACAGGAACGCTTGCAATATCTTCTGATCGCACGGCATAACCATCAACTGCGGTATTTGCAAACGGCGGCACCTGTTCTGTTGCCACAACATCTTGCGCAACAATGCAATTGGCTGCATCTGCACGCACAACTCGCACAGGCGTGGCAACCTCACAACGGGCAAGCACCATGGCGCGAACGTCGTGCAGTGGAGTCATAAGCGAAACGGTACCTGTGAACCACAGCCACCCACCACTTTTCAGTCCATTCCTGCGATATACCTATTACATGTCGTTGTACAAGGCCCCGTCTGCTTCAGGGCACCAGGCCGCATGGACACGGTGGGATGGTTCTCCTGGAAGTTCAGTCGACTTGCGTTGGGAAAACGAAGGCTGGACTGCAGAAATCGGACTACTCGCTGACAAGGCAGTTGCAGTTGTGCGTATGTCTGCTTTATGGGTGGTGCAACAGATGTTGCTGTTTCGTGATCTACCAGAACCCGACTTGTGGCTTGCAACAGATGGTCATGGCCAGTGGGGCGAAATGAACGGCGAACACCGCACCGAACTTGACGGCTGTGTTGATATCGATTTCGCAGGCACACCCTTTACGAATTCCATCATCACACATCGCTTGCCTTTACAAGTTGGCCACACAGCAGACCTGCAAGTCATCACCATCAACGTTGACACTCTTGGCGTTGTGAAAACTCCACAGCGTTACACACGCCACGATGAACACTCATGGGAATACACATCGTTACTCACAGGCGATCAACATGCAGCAACAGTTGACGAATTTGGTTTAATTCTCGACGAGCACAATACGTTTCGTCGCAACCGCGATATCTAGTCGCCGAGGCGTTGCGTCAGCCACGCACGAAACCCTGGCTCAATGTCAGGTCGCGACAATGCAATATCTACAACAGCAGTCAGCCAACCCATTGGTGTGCCCGTATCCCAGCGTTGCGAACGGTTCAACATGCCGGTTAACGGCGAACGCAATGATTGCGCACGCAACGCATCGGTCAGTTGCAGTTCACCGTTTGCATGTGGCTTCAGGGCATCAATGGCGTCAAACACATCAGGTGTCAACACATAGCGACCAATAATGATCAGGTTGCTTGGCGCATCTGCTTGCGCAGGTTTTTCTACCACATCAACAATGTCGTATGGCCCTTCATCAGGCGACGAAGCCGACGGCGTAATAACACCGTATGCAGATACCTGTTCCATCGGCACACGCATCAGGCCAACAGCGCCAACACCTTTTTTCTCACACGAATCAACCAGCGCATTCAGCAACACTGCATCACCCATAATTTCGTCTGGCAACAACACTGAGAACGGTTCATCGCCCACTGCACTACGCGCGCACCCCACAGCATGTCCAAGCCCGCGCGGCGCATCTTGGTACACCACACTCACGCGCACGTCTGTACCAATGCGTGCCAACCTGTTCGCAAGTTCCTCGCGTCCACTGGCACGCACCTTGTCAATCACGGCAGCAGACGGCGCAACGTACGCCTCAACCGGAGTCTTCGAAATGTGAGACACCAACACAATGTGCTCAGCCCCCGCCGCAATGGCTTCGTCCATCACCAGCTGTAGGACAGGCACATCCACAATCGGCAACAATTCCTTCGGCACGGCCTTTGTGACCGGATAAAAACGGGTCCCGAGGCCCGCGGCAGGAATAACAGCGGTACGCGATCTCATGGAATCCCACGCTAGCCAGATACCATTTGGCACTCGATGGACCTGAGTGCCAACCCCGGAGACCCCAATGCCCACATACGTGTATAAATTCGTTGAAACAGGCGAAACAGTCGAGATTTTCCAAGATTTCTCGGAAGATTCACTCACTGAAGCCCTTCACCCCGTCGACGGCACCATGCGTCCCGTCAAAAAAGTCTTCCTTCCGGTCGGCATCACCTTCAAAGGTGGCGGCTTCTACAAAACAGATAGCGGCAAGTCGGGCAGCACTCCTGCACCTAGCTCATCTAGTGATTCTTCCTCCAGCGCCGTAGCTCCTGCGCCAGCACCCGCACCATCACCATCATCTTCCTCATCTGACTAGGTAGTGCACACATAGGTATCTGAAAGGGTTCCTATGAAATCACTCACTTTTTTTCTGCGCACTGCGCTCGCGCAATTCACCACACTCTTCAACGTGCTCATTCGTGCATTGCAGATTCAACGCCGCGCCCAACTCATTGCAGTTCTCGTTGTATCTGTGGTCATTGGTTTTCTTGTGGCACGAACCATGCATTCAACCCGTGCCACACAACGTCAGTGGGCGTCACAGGTGTCAGTCCTAGTCACGTCAAGCAACATTGCTGCTGGTGAATCACTCACTAACGCAAACACACATCGCATCTCACTACCACTGGCAATTCAGCCGCCAGATGCGCTCACGAAAATTCCCACTGATGCACGTGTACGAATCGCACTGACATCTCGCACTGCTCTCTCTACGTCCATGATCATTGGCGACAATGCCCGTATTCAGATCCCTTCTGGCTGGCGAGGGGTAGCCATGCCTGCCGACCTTGTGGCACCCACAGTCATTGCTGGCGACCATGTTGATGTCGTCAACGCAGACACGGTGATTGCCGCTGGAGCCCTTGTCATAGAGGTATCGCCTACCAACGGCATCACCATTGCTGTTCCAGCAGAATCGGCAGCGGTTGTGGCCACCGCATCACGCAATGGCGACGCCTCACTAGTGCTTGCTACCTAAGCCCCCGTCCAAGTCGTAGACCTCAGGAGACATGACTATTCTGTGGTTTGAACCTCTATCAACGGGAATTGCCATGGCATACGGATCAGACGACAAAATCGAATCAGCACCGGTCAAAGACTGGGTGAATGACTGGGACTGGCTTGATGATGGCTGGGGCGAAAACGCCATCGACATCTGGAACAGCGTTCGCGAGCAATGCCCCGTTGGTTCCACCGAACGCTACGGCCGTGCATTCATGCCCGTCACCATGGAAGCAGTGCGTGACATTGCAAACAACACCGAAGACTTCTCTTCTATTTGGGTCAATGTCAGTCGCCCCGATGCACCACGTGCACCAGCGCCACCAATTACTTCTGACCCACCTGACCACCACGGACACCGCCGTGTGATTCTTCCTGCGTTCAACCCCAAAGCAGTTGCCGAAATCGAACAAGACATGCGCGACTTTTGCCGCAAGCTCATCAAAGAACTCGACGGCATGGATGCGGTTGATGCTGCCGTGCAATACACACAACACATTCCTGTACACGGAATTTGCATTCTTACTGGATTGCCAGAAGAAGATGCTGACTTGTTTCGCGACTGGATCTACAAAAACTTTCAATTGGCCCCGAAAGACAATGCAGTGCGTTTACAAGTTCTCACCGAAATGACGCACTACATCGATGCCATCTTGAAAGAACGTCTTGAGAATCCGAAAGACGACCTTCTCACCACAATCGCAACTGCAGAAATTGATGGCAAAGAAGTCGCGTGGGATATCAAGGTCGGTTACATCCGTCTGCAAATTATTGCGGGTATTGATACAACGTGGAGCGCAATAGGTTCAGGCCTCTGGCACTTCGCACAACACAACGACGAAGTGCAACGTCTTGTCGCAGTTCCGAATGATGATCCATTATGGATAACTGCCAATGAAGAAGTGTTGCGCTACTACGCACCTGTCACCATGGCGCGAAAAGTAATCAACGATGTTGAAATTGCTGGTTGCCCAATGCGCGCGGGTGAACAAACATTGGTCACCTTCCCAGCCGCAAATCACGACCCAGCTGCTTTTGAAGACGCACATATTTTCCAGCTTGATCGTCAAGACAATCGCCATGTTGCGTTTGGTTTGGGCATTCACCGTTGTGCAGGTTCCAACCTTGCACGCTTAGAGATGTTGGTGGCGTTCCAAGAATGGCTTCGCGCATTCCCGAACTACTCACTCGACAAGTCAAAGAAAACTACGTGGGCAAACGGTCAAGTCCGTGGTCCACGCGTTCTTCCTGTTCTACTGAACCGCTAATACTCTTCTGTCACCGAGGGCACAATGCGTGCACTCCACGGACGATGCATATCCCAGTGATGGCCTACTAAAACGCCTTCACCAAGCTTTGCCAAGAAATCAGTTGGCCCATCAAAGTCAGGCATTTCTACAAAGGCACTGCCCAATGCGTGCGGCACGTGTGCATCACTGCCAGCACCCAATGCCAATCCGTGTGATTCACCAAACTCACGTGCCCGCTTGTTCAACGACTGCAATGAGGTCTTTGAGTTATGCGCTTCTATTGCATCGACTAATCCAAGGTCTGTCAGTTCAATCAATGACGCTTCGGTGAGATTGCGCCGCATGGGGTCAAACGGGTGCGGCACATACATAACGCCACCTTGTGTACGAATTTGTGTTGCGGTATCAATGGCATTGTCACCAAACGAAATACGTTCCGTAAGAAACAGACCGATTATTTCACCCGTGTGTGTACGCACTTCTTCGCCAACAATCACGCGACAAATTCCATCGCCTTCCAGTTCACGTTGCAACCGCACTGCGCCTTCAATGGCATTGTGATCTGTCACGCACAGCACGTCAATGCCGGCTTCCACTACTGATTCAATAATCTCATCAAGCGTTGTTGTGGAGTCACCAGAAAACATGGTGTGTGAATGCATATCTACACGTACATAGC
>JBAXUC010000073.1:0-7279 GCA_037129855.1 Actinomycetota bacterium
ATGGTCATGGGTGACCAAAAGGGCAGTGGTGGCGGTTTGTTTCACGACTCGAGCGAGGTCATTCATGAGCGAGTCATGAGTCTCTTTGTCGAGTCCTGAGAGGGGTTCGTCTAACAAAAGGACTCTGGGCCGAGGGGCAAGTGCGCGCGCAAGGGCGATTCGGCGGGCTTCTCCGCCAGACAATTCGGCCACATGACGGCGGGCCAGATTGCTCAGCCCCACAAGTGTAAGAAGTTCTTCGACCCGTGTAGCGCGGTCTGTTTTTGACACGTGAGAGATGCGCAATCCGAACTCTATGTTTTGGCTCACAGTCATTGTGGGGAAAAGGTCACCGGATTGTGAGACAAGTCCAATGCCGCGCTTGTGGGTGGGTAGAGACGAGATGTCGACATTGTCAACATGAACTGTTCCGTGACTGGTGCGAACTATGCCGCAGATGGCATGGAGCAATGTCGTTTTACCAATGCCAGAGGGTCCGGTAATTGCCAGTGTTTCACCCGTAGGAACTGTGAACGAAACGTTATTGAGAACAACTGTGTTATCGAACGTGACAGAAAAATTCGAAACGTTAAGCACGGCTCATGACTCCTATAGTGACAAGCACCATCAGGGCAGCGAGCGCAAAGCCCGCTTGTTGTGTTGCGGCACCTGGTCTGCCTAGCAATTGGGCAATAGCTATCGGCAATGTGGTGGACCCTGATCGCGACAAGAACGAAGTTGCACCGAATTCACCAAGTGATACCGCCACAGAAAGGCCAGTGGCCCGCAACAGTGCAGGTTTGAGTAGTGGCATTTCAACACGGAGCCACGTAGTGAACGGTGATGCACCCAATGAGGCTGATGCATTGCGAAGCGAATCAGGAATTGCTCTGGCAGCGGGTTCTAGTGCGCGGATAACAAGCGGCAGTGCGATGACCGCGTGGATGACTGGAATGAACCAACGCTCGGACCTCCATGCAAAGGGCGAGGTGTTGAACGTGATGATGAGACCAATACCCAGTGTTGCTGCAGAAATTATGAGAGGAAGAGAGAACAGCGCACGAGGTGCAGATGCGGTGGTAGCTAGTAGGGCAAGTGGAACACAGAAGCAAGCAGCAACGATGGCGAAGGCTAGTGACGTAGTGATGACTGATTGTGGCGAGACAGAGAGAGCGGGCAATGAACCAGAAAATATCGTGCGCCACGCGGTGAATGAGAACTGACTGTTTACAACAAGAGATCTGTAGACCGTTGCTAGAAGAGGTGACGCAACAATAACGGTGGTAATTGCAGTAAAAACCAATGGTGTAGCGCGGTGATGTGGTTTTGTATGAAGAGGCTGTGGTGAACTGACATGGAGCGACGTAGACGGCGAACGAGTGCTTCGGCGCGTGAGATAAAACACAGCACCAATGATGATTGCTTGCAGAACGGCCAGCGCAGTAGCGGTTGAAGTGTTGCCAAGCCGAACTGCTTGGGTGAATATTTCAGTCTCGAGTGTTCGTCGGGATACGCCACCGAGAATTGCAATGACTCCAAAAGAAGTGAAGCAATAAACAAACACAAGAGTGGCGGCACTAATGACTGCTTCGGAGATCTGGGGCCACACAACGCGGATGAACGTATGTGATGGGCGAGCTCCAAGGGTGGCCGCAGCGTGTTCAAGCCGATGATTCACCATGGTCCATCTAGGGCCAACTATTCGTATAACAACTGAGGTGTTAAACACCACATGAGCCCAAATGATCGGTGCCACACCGCGCGTGTCACTGATGGCAAGAACGCCAGCAGCGACAACAACTGCAGGTAATACGAATGGCGCCGTAAGAACGCCACGTGCAATGCGCGACCCGCGGAATGTGAACCGTGAAAGTGCCCACGTAACGGGAAGTGCAATGACAAGAGTGGCGATGGTGCTGACGATTGCTTCCCATAGTGAGAACCACGCAACCCCACGTAATGACTGATTGGAAAGAACAGTGCCGAGTTCAGAGATGCGCAAGTAACGAAGGAAGGTATTACCCACTGGCACGACAAAAAAGACACTCAGAAATACCACGGGGGCAATGAGAAGTGTCTTTGTCTTGCTCACAGGATGATGTCTCTCCATGTGTTCAGCCACGTGTCACGGTTCATTTCAATATCGGCAGGGTCAACAGTTAGTGGTGTTGTTGGAGCTACAGCGAACTTGGTGAACAGTTCAGGAAGCATTGCTTTTTTGTTGACGGGGAAAACGAATAACGACAAGGGCATTGATTCTTGGAATGGAACATCCAACAAATATGAGATCAGTTGTGCAGCCAAGTTGGGGTTACGTGTGCCGCGTAGTGCGCCGACATATTCGGTTTGACGAAAGCACGTGGATTCAACAACTGCAGTGGGGGGCGTATCGATTGGTTTTTCTGCGTACAGCACTTCTGCAGGTGGGCTTGAACCGTAACTAACAACAAGTGGGTATTTGCCTTTGCCAGACGAACCAGAGAAATCAATGGTGTACGCGGTTGTCCAGTCGGGTGAAACATGCACACCATTGGTTTTCAGCGATGTCCAGTAGTCCTGCCAGTCGTCTGTGCCGAAATGCGCGATTGTTCCTAAGAGAAAACCAAGGCCAGGTGATGATGCAACGGGATCTTGAGTGACAAGGAGACCCTTGTATGCGGGAAGAATGAGATCCTCGAGAGATGTCGGTGGTGCAATTTTGTGAGAGACAAACCATTGTTTGTCGTAGTTCACGCAGATATCGCCGTAGTCCACCGGTTCGTAGCTAGTGAGCACGTCTGCTTTTTGTGCACGAGAGAGCAGGGTGTTGTCAAGACCCCACAGCACGTCGCCTTCAGGAGTGCCCGCAGTAAGAATTGCCTTGGAGATAAGAACTCCGGAATCACCACCAGTAACTACTTTTACTGTGGCGCCGGTAGCTGCAGTGAATGCATCAAAGATTCCATCTCTCGGCGTGAACGCATCGTATGCGAGCAGTGTGATTTCTGTGGGAGTTGCATCATTACGAGCCGTTGTCGAATCTGATGGCGTGGTCGAAGATGACGATGAACACGCAGAAGCGATGACCAGAAGAATTGATGCAACTAGTGCGCGTGAATATTTCATTGGAAGTCTCCGGGGTTGAGAAAGAATGGTTCAATAACGGCAAGGCAGCCGTCAGTAACACTGATTGAGACAGATGTGCCTTTTGCGATGTTGCTGACACCACGTGATGCGAACGATTGCAATGTGTCGTTGGTTAGTTCCCATTGCAGCCCTGTTGTTGTGACAGTTGCATCGCCGCCAATTGGTAGCAGCGACACAATGTTGCCGGCCTGTGCGGGGAGCTGGAATTCACGGGTGTACGTCGCATAGGACACACGTGCAGTACCTATGAATAGGGATGCATGAATAGTGCCCGCACATGATGCAAGCGAGTGCACCATGCCGAGCACGTGATCAAAGCGATCACCACCACCAGACACCATTGTGATTTGAGAAGAGTCATGTTTCAGCGCTGATGCAATAGCTATTTCTGTATCGGTGAGATCCTTGTTGGCTGGATATTGAGTGATCTGAACATTTGAATCACGAGCATCGGATAAATCAACAGGTGTAATTGAATCCATGTCGCCAACTAATTCGTTTGGTGTGAATCCCATTGCAATTGCGTGCGCGTAGCCGGAATCTGCGGCGATGACGTATGCGTCTGTCGAAAGGTGTTGGCGCACATTCGGATGCGGTGGATCTCCGCCAATAAAGATGAGTGTGTGGCTTGAAGCCATGTGTCGATTCCTCCGCTGGCATTACCCAGATCAGGTTTTCGGGTCGGCTACCGCAGTAACCCTCTCAGCCCGCTGATCGCGCGAGCTCCCCGTGATGTGTTGTACCTGTGAGGTTATACCTATGAACGAGCGATATCGGGTTCGATGAAGATGAATCGAGCTGATGGAACAGCGGCCCGCATCGCCGCCTCAGCCTCGTCAATGCTGCGACTCACGTCAGCAGCAGAAAGTGATGGGTCAAAGATTGCCTTTGCAGCAACCAGAAGTGCATCTGGCCCCAGGTGTTCTGTGTGTAGATACATCACTTCTTGTACGTGATGATGTCCGCGCAGGGCCTTGGCAAGAGCAATGCGAGTCTCCGGTAGAGCCGTTTCGCCGATCAGCAATCCCTTCATTTCTGCACCAAGGATGAAGGCGACAACTACAAGTAACACGCCAATCGCTATGGAGCCCACTGCATCCCATCGTGGTTCGTGTGTGTAGTGGGCAAGCAATACTCCGGCAAGTGCAAAGAATAATCCTGTTTCGGCTGCAACGTCTTCCAACAAAACAGTGGGGAGTTCTGGCTGTTTCGCGGTGCGAATGAATTGCCAATAGCTCTGTTGTGGTGGCTTGACATGTGCAGTTTCTTTTACAGCAGTGCGTAATGAATAGGACTCGAGAAGAATTGCAACAATCAAAATACCAACAGCAATTCCTATGTTGTCCGTTTCGTGTGGATTGCGGAACTTGTGAATTCCTTCATACAACGCAAAGAGTCCACCCATACTGAACAATACGAGTGCCACGATGAATGCCCAGAAGTAACGCTCGCGTTCGTGACCGAATGGATGTTCTTCATCACGGGCTTTTACGGATCGTTTTGCCCCCAACATCAAAAGGCCCTGATTGCCGGTATCGGCAAATGAATGGACTGCTTCGGCGGCCAGCCCGGCAGAGCCAGTAATAAGGAACCCCACAAACTTGGAAACTGCGATACCGAGATTGGCAAAAAAGGCTGCGATGATTGCCTTACGACTTCCTTCATTCATAGGTCTAGGTTGTCATACACAGAACTCAGCGGCACTGTTCGCTGGAAATACAAGGGGGAATTATGGGTGTATTAGACGGACGCATTGCATTAGTAACTGGCGGAGGGCGCGGCATTGGTCGTGCGATTTCTGAGTTGCTTGCATCTGAGGGCGCGACTGTTGCCATCAATTATCGACGCGACAAAGAAGCAGCTGAAGAAACGCAACGAGCAATTCTTGATGCTGGCGGTCTCGCTACTATCCACCAAGGGTCAAATGACATTCCTGCAGAGAATGTGGCGCTTGTGAAAGACGTGTTGTCTGTTCATAGTGGAATAGATATTGCAATTCTGAATGGTGGTATCGCATCAAAAGGTCGCAGCATTGCTGATACAGAGGCAGAGGAATTGTGGCAGTTGGTTGCTACTCACGCGCTCGGGCCACATCAGTTGTGTCGTGCATTGATTCCGTCAATGCGCACACGTGGTCGTGGCGACATTGTGTTTATCTCGTCGGTTGCAACGTCAGGTATGTCTGCCAATGGTGCGCCGTACAACATGGGTAAAGCAGCCATGGAAGCACTTGCTCTGACATTGGCAAAAGAAGAACGGCCAAACAACATTCGCGTCAACATCGTTGCGCCCGGCCTCGTAGAGACTGACATGGGTGTCCGACTTGCTCGCGCCATCACAGGACGTCGCGAGATGGACGATCTTCGCTCGATGGACGAGGCAGCTCCCTTTGGTCGGGTCTGTCAGCCAGAAGACATCGCAAACGCTGTGTTGTGGTTCTGTTCGCCTGCCGCCAGTTACATCACAGGCCAACGAATACAAGTAGATGGTGGTGGTTCAAGTCTGCGGGTTGGCCAATAACGGCATTGGTCGTGTTTGGACCCCCAACTAGTAGATAGCCTTCACAACGTGAGCCCACTTGCCCCCCAAAACACTGACACCATTATTGAGATCACGGACGAGGCACTCGTTCAACTCAAGATTCTGCGTGATGAAGAACCAGAAAAAGAACGTCTCGGACTTCGTCTTGAAGTGATGGCAGCGCCAGGTGAAGAGTTTAAGTACGACCTGTCGTTCGAGATTGTCACCCAGGCTGCGTTTTCTGACGAAGTGCGCACCATCAACGGCCTCAAAATAATCATTCCGCTTGCCAGTTTTGAACACATCAACGGTGGAACTCTTGATTACTCAGAACGCCAGGGTCTTATTATTCGCAATCCGAATAAGCCGCCAGTCGCAATGATTGAAGGTCTCGTCAATGATGATGAGTTCTCAGCCGCTATCGAAACTGTTATTTCTGTTGATGTGAACCCAGCACTTGCGTCCCATGGTGGTTTTGTCACTTTTGTTGGTCACGACACCGAAGGTGTTGCTTATTTAACAATGGGCGGCGGCTGTCACGGTTGCTCAATGAGCAAGATGACAATGCTTGAAGGTGTGCAAACCACGCTGATTGAACAGGTGCCAGGCGTACTTAAAGTGCGTGACATTACAGATCACGCAACGGGTTCAAACCCTTATTACAGCTAAGGTTTTCCACATGAGGGTGTCGCAATTATGGACGTACCCAGTGAAATCAATGATTGGTGTCGAAACTGATTCTGTTTCCCTATCTCAACTAGGCATTGTCGGCGATCGCCATTGGGCAGTGCGCGACAATGAACGTGGCGGAATACGTGGTGCGAAAAAAATAGGCGAGCTGATGCAGTTTTCTGCACGTTCAGCAGGAGACGGTTCTGCTCATGTCATCATCACATTGCCAAACGGCGAAGAAGTCAGAAGTGACGAGGCACGAGTTGATACGGTGTTGTCGGACGCGCTTGGTCGGTCGGTGTCGCTTGAGTCATTGCCGGCTGATGAGGCGCTTGAACATTTTCGCCGCGGGCCATCTGACTCGACAGATGTGATGGCAGAGTTGCGGGGAGTCTTTGGGCGCACAGATGATGAACCACTTCCAGATTTTTCAGTGTTTCCTCCTGAAATAACCGAGTTCGAATCGCCACCTGGAACACATCATGATTGTTGGCCACTGATGGTGATGACAACGTCTGCTCTAGATGCATTGCGCACTGCATTGCCAGAATCTGTCATTGATATTTTGCGGTTTCGTCCGAGTTTGGTGGTTGACACGCCAAATGAAACTGGACACCCAGAATTTTCTTGGAAGGGCCGTACAGGGCAATTGGGTTCTGCTGTTGTTGAGTTTTTAGATCCGTGCCCACGTTGCGTCATGATTACGCGTCGGATTAACGATTCGATACTTGAAGATCGAGCAATTATGCGTCATGTTGTGAGAGATTTGAATCAAGCAGTGGGCGTGTATGCCCGCATTGTTACGCCCGGAAAAGTTTCCGTCGGCGACACGCTGACGTTTCTATAGCAAACAGTGGCTATCGGCGACCCTGCTGTTTAGCTTTTGCAGCTTTTTCTTCAGCCTTGCGGACCTTGCGAGCTTCACGCTTAGCAGCTTGAGCTGCTTCATCGATTTCACGAACCGCAGTAGTTGGTGCAGGAC
>JBAXUC010000074.1:0-7276 GCA_037129855.1 Actinomycetota bacterium
GCGACAAGCTCTACGTTCCGACCGAACAAATTGGGGTCATTCGTCAATACGTTGGCGGCGAAGCACCCACATTGCATCGCATGGGTGGTTCAGACTTTGCCCGTGCCAAATCCCGCGTGCGTTCCGCTGTTCGCGAAGTGGCCCAGGAACTGGTGCTGTTGTACCAACGTCGCGTCTCAGCAGTGGGTCACGCATTTCCACCAGATACACCATGGCAATCAGAGATGGAGAACGCATTCCCATTCATTGAAACTCCTGATCAGTTAGATGCAATCACAGCAATCAAGACCGACATGGAAAGCGAAGTACCCATGGACCGCCTGTTGTGTGGCGATGTTGGTTTCGGAAAAACAGAAGTTGCCGTGCGTGCAACATTCAAAGCAATTCAAGACGGCAAACAAGTGGCTGTACTTGTGCCCACTACTCTCCTTGCCACACAGCATGGCAATACATTTTCCGAACGATTTGCCGGCTACCCCATCAAAGTTGAAGTGCTCTCTCGTTTTCTCACCAATGCCGAAGCGAAGAAAGTGATAGCTGGCTTGAAGTCTGGCGAGATTGATTGTGTCATCGGAACTCACCGTCTCTTGCAGGACAGCATCGAATTCAAAAATCTTGGACTTCTTATCGTCGACGAGGAACAACGATTCGGCGTGCAACACAAAGAAGCCATGAAACGCATGAAGACAAACGTGGACGTGTTGTCAATGTCGGCAACACCTATTCCGCGAACACTTGAAATGAGCCTTGTCGGAATTCGCGATTTGTCTCTCTTGCAGACTCCCCCAGCAGACCGTCAGCCGATTCTTACTTTTGTGGGTGAACAAAGCGAACAAGTTGCTATTGAAGCAATTCGTCGCGAACTACTTCGCGAGGGCCAGGTGTTCTGGGTGCATAACCGAGTGCAATCCATTGAAGAACGAGCAGCAGAAATTCGTGAATGGGTTCCAGAAGCTCGTGTTGCAGTTGCCCACGGCCAAATGGATGAAGCGAACCTTGAACAAATTGTTCTGGACTTCTGGGAAGGCAACTTCGACGTGTTGGTGTGCACCACCATTATTGAAAGTGGCATCGACATGCCGACTGTTAACACTCTCGTAGTCGAACGAGCAGACCTACTTGGTCTCGGACAGATGCATCAATTGCGTGGACGTGTTGGACGCAGTGGACATCGTGCATATGCCTACCTTTTTCATCCGCGCGACAAGGTGCTGTCACATGAGGCATACGAACGCCTACGCACCATTGGTGAATCAACTGACTTGGGAAGCGGATTCAAAATCGCCATGCGAGACCTTGAAATTCGCGGAGCCGGAAATCTTCTCGGGGAATCGCAAAGTGGTCACATCGCTGCAGTCGGCTATGACCTGTACTGCCAACTTGTCACCGAAGCCGTATCCGAGATGAAGGGTGAGTCCGTTGGCGAAGATGCCGAGATCAAAGTTGACATCACGATTGACGCCCATCTTCCCGATGAATACGTGCCAAGCCAAGATCTACGCCTTGAGGCGTACCGACGCCTCGCAACCGTGCGTACGTCTGAAGCATTGGCCGACATCGAAATTGAATGGCGAGATCGTTTTGGGCCATTGCCAGAACCAGCCCAGGCCCTCATTTCGGTCGGAGCACTGCGCGTCGAATGTCTGCGCCTCGGAATCACAGAGATTGTCACCAACGCAAACACCATCCGGATTTCCCCAGTAAAACTTCGCGCCAGCCAGACCATGACACTGCGACGCCTCGCATCAGTGGCCGTCTATAAAGAGGAGCCGGGCTTCATTTCCCTACCCGTTCCTCGTGGGTCTAATCCTGCCGTGACGGTCATCGCACTGTTGCAAGGGCTTTTTGACCCGTCAGACGACTAAGGTCTCTGTGTGATTAAGAGCCCCCGTACTTCTCGTTTCGTTGCTGCACTTGCAGCTACCTGCCTTCTCGGCCTGACTGCCTGCGGCAGCGTGTCATCATCGTCAGACGTATTCAGCGTCAACGGCACCGGATACTCACAGGACGACTTCAACAAGTTGTCAGAGGTATTGATTACCGCCGGACAATTCACGGCCATCAACGGCAAGATCAAAGCCGCGGATGCGATTGTCGTGTTGCGCACACTGATTCGCTACGAAGCATTTCTTCAATTCACCAAAGATAATGACGTGAAAATTCTTGAGGCTGACAAAGCTGAAGTTCTCAAGAATGCCAACGCAGATGAAAAATTCCCGACCTACCCCAAAGAACTTCAAGATGTCCTCGTCAACTTTAATATTGCTGATGTCACTTTGAGGAAAATGGCTCCCCCAGCAATCGGCAAGATTGAAAAACTGTATTCGGATTCACCTGCAACAGCTGGTGTTCAGTGCCTCAGCCACATCTTGGTCAAAACTGAAGCCGAAGCAAAAACCGTTCTTGCAGATCTCAAATCAGGTACCAAGTTCGCAGATGAAGCCGCAAAGAAATCAATCGAGCCAGGCGCCGATAAATCTGGCGGCTCATTAGCCAAAGGCGATCAGCCATGCCAAGCACTCGCAGACTTGCAAACATCTTTTGACAAAGATTTTATGATTGGTGCAGTTGCCGCAAAACCTGGTGTACCCACCGGCCCAGTGAAGAGCTCATTTGGTTATCACATCATTCTGAGCGCACCATTTGCTGACGTGAAAGATTCAGTCGCAACTGTTATCGCTGAAAATCCTGGCACCACTCTCCTTGCTGGCTACATGTCAACAGCAGACATCAAAGTCAATTCCACATACGGAGTTTGGAACGGCGCAACCGCCACCATTAGCTAATGCCACGCATCGTTGTCGTCGGTCTCGGGCCAGGTAATCCAGGTCTGATAACTGCTGACACTCTTGCTGCAATCAACTCCATTTCTGTGCGCTTCCTGCGCACAATTCATCACCCATCTGCGCACTTGGTCACTGACGCAACGTCGTTCGATCATTTGTATGACAGTGCCCCATCATTCGACGATGTGTACCGAGACATTGCACTCACGTTGGTCGATGCGGCCAAGCAACACAGCGAAGTGCTGTACGCAGTTCCCGGCTCGCCGACTGTGCTTGAAAAGTCAGTTACTCATTTACGCGCGCGTAATGACATTGAACTTGTCGTTCTTCCCGCAGTTTCTTTTTTGGAAGACGTGTGGAGAGCGCTCAACATTGACCCCATCGAAACCGGTGTCCGGCTGATTGATGGTCATGTTTTTGCTCAGGCCGCTGCAGGAATTTCAGGACCAATGTTGGTGGCTCACACACATGCCAATTGGGTGCTATCAGATATCAAATTGTCTATTGATGACCCAGACCCAGAGACCGAAGTCATTTTGCTGCACCACCTCGGCCTTGTGGATGAGCAAATTGCCCACACGACGTGGAGCCACATGGATCGCACTCTTGAAGCCGACCACCTCACGTCTATGTACATTCCATATTTAGGAACACCGGTGGCCCATGAGTTGGCACAGTTTCATGAACTAGCGCGCACATTGCGCAAAGAATGCCCATGGGATGCCGAACAAACCCATCAAACATTGGTGCGCTATCTCATTGAAGAAACGTACGAAGTTGTTGATGCCATCTCTCGACTGAATGAAGATGACCCATCAACTGATGCTGATCTCATTGAAGAATTGGGTGACTTGTTGTACCAAGTTGAGTTCCATGCCGCAATTGCAGAAGAACAAGGCCGCTTCACCATGGCAGATGTTGCACGCACAGTTCATGACAAATTGGTGTCACGGCATCCACATGTTTTCTCAGATGTTGTTGTCAATTCGTCACAAGATGTTGAGAACAATTGGGAAGCCATAAAGAAAGCTGAAAAGCCAGAGCGTTCTGGCCCCTTCGATGGTGTCGTTGAAGCTGCACCGGCATTGTCGTTTGCTACCAAAATGCAGCAACGCGCTTCTCGAGTCGGATTTGATTGGACAAATTCAGATGGGCCTTTAGAAAAGGTTGCTGAGGAACTGCAAGAGGTGCATAACGCCATCGGCATCGGTGATCCAGAGTCCACCATGGTGGAAGTAGGCGATCTCTTTTTTGCTGTTGTCAATGTTGCGCGTCATCTCGACATAGACCCAGAGAGTGCTTTGCGTTCTGCGGTCTTTAAGTTTCGTGCACGGGTCGAAGGCGTCACCCACTTAGCTGCCAGCCAGGGCCGTGAAATGGCATCTTTGTCTGCCTCAGAACTTGATGAACTTTGGGAAGTGGTTAAGTCCCACCCAACTCACTAGCGTTCTAGGTATGAGTGAAATCGTCGAAGTAGTCGGCCGCGAAGTTTTAGATTCTCGCGGTAACCCAACAGTCGAAGTAGAAGTAGTGCTTGACAGCGGTGCAACCGGACGGGCCATCGTTCCATCAGGCGCTTCAACAGGTGAATACGAAGCAGTGGAACTTCGTGACGGTGGTTCTCGTTACTTGGGTAAGGGCGTCTTGCGTGCTGTTGAAAATGTCAACAACATCATCGCTCAAGTTGTCATAGGTATGGATGCTACGAACCAGCGTTCACTCGACAATGCACTCATTGAACTTGATGGAACTGAAAATAAATCACGTCTCGGTGCAAATGCAATGCTCGGAGTCAGTTTGTCTGTTGCCCATGCCGCTGCAAGTGAATTAGAACTTCCGCTGTATCGCGCTATCGGCGGTCCGCATGCACACGTATTGCCTGTCCCCATGATGAATGTCATTAATGGCGGCGCACATGCAGACAACAATGTTGATCTTCAAGAATTCATGATCATGCCGGTTGGTGCTAGAAATTTCCGCGAAGCACTTCGTTGGGGTGTTGAGACATACCACACTCTGAAAAAGGTTCTAGCTGATCGCGGGCTGTCTACGGCTGTTGGCGATGAGGGTGGTTTTGCACCGAACTTGTCAAGCAACGAAGACGCCGTCGCAATTCTTGTTGAGGCGATCGAAAAAGCTGGGTACGCACCAGGTAAAGACATTGCAATTGCTCTTGACCCCGCCATGAGCGAGCTGTACCGCGACGGCGCATATCACCTCACTGGCGAAGGCAAAGTTTTATCGGCTCCCCAAATGGTCGAGTGGTGGACATCGCTGGTTGATCGCTACCCCATTGTCAGTATCGAAGATGGCATGGCAGAAAATGACTGGAGCGGCTGGGCTCAGATGACTGCTGCGCTCGGTTCTCGCATTCAACTAGTCGGCGATGACTTGTTCGTTACTAACACGCGTCGCCTGCAAATGGGAATAGATCAGTCAGTTGCAAACAGCGTTCTTATCAAGGTCAACCAAATTGGAACTCTGAGTGAAACTCTCGACACAGTTGACTTAGCAACACGCCATTCCTATACAAGCGTCATGAGTCATCGCAGTGGAGAAACCGAAGATTCAACCATTGCTGATCTTGCGGTTGCAACGAATTGCGGTCAAATCAAAACCGGTGCACCTGCGCGAAGCGACCGTGTGGCTAAGTACAACCAACTTCTACGCATTGAAGAAATGCTCGGCGACACTGCCCGCTTCCGCGGACGTAGTGCCCTTGCACCCCTGAAGTAACGAACATCTGTTCGTGTGCCACGGTTCGCTCCGTGTTTCACGCCACAATAGAGACGTGGCTCCACGTTTCTTGAACCCCCTCTCGCGGCTGCGCTCACGCACGCGCGATGTGACTAGTTCTCTTGTGCGCACCACCCCCATCGATCAACGCATCGCACGCAATCCATTAACTCGCTGGATAGCCCGCCTCGCACTTGCCACAGTGGTCGTTGCCGGCGGCACGTCCTTATTCTTTTTCCCCTTAATGGACTTCGTGACGCAACGCTCGGCAATTGCTGAAAGAAATTCAGAGTTCTCTGCCCTTGCAGATGCAACCGAGCAATTGCAGACCGAAGTCAACGCTCTTCAAACGCCCGAAGGCATCCGCAATGCGGCTCGCGCCCAATTGGGTTACGTCCTGCCGGGGGAACAACGCCTCTCCCTTGTCCCGATGCCCAAACTGCCGACCGACCTGCCACCCACATGGCCGTACACGTTGATTACCGACATTTTGACCGTGCGCAATGCCACCAACGGCAGCCCATCTTCTCCGCTTGCTCCCTTAGCCCCGTAACAGGATCGGCCTCAATGGCTCCATGCGAGCCCACCCAATTTCACTCGGTAGTGTTCCTTTTACTGTCTTACCGACTATGGGGGTTTTGAAATGGGTGGAAGCATTCTTGGAAATCGGGTTCTTCGTAAAGAAGATCCAAAATTTCTTACAACAGGTGGCGTATACGTCGATGACCTTTTAGATGAACCGGCACTTTTGGGTGCACTTCATGTCACGTATGTTCGCAGCACTGTCGCACACGGCAACATCACAGCCATAGATACTTCCGATGCGGCGTCAATGCCAGGAATCGTTGCGGTGATCACAGGCAAAGATCTCGGACTCGAATTCGTACCGTCGGCCTACAACCCCGCAGCTACACGAACGCTTCTCGCTACTGACAAGGTGCGCTTTGTTGGTGAACCGATTGTCGCCATTGTCAGCAACACTCGGGAAGAAGGCGAAGACGCCATTGATGCTGTCATCATTGATTACGACGTGCTTCCTGCACTCATCGATCTTGAAGAAGCAATGGCCAGTTCTACCTTGTTGTATGAGGCATGCGGAAGCAATGTCGTTTTTGACTCGATGGTTCTCGGACTGCCCGACAACACAGGTGATGCGTACTTTGCAGACTGCGAAGTGGTCGTCAAAGGTCGCTACTTGAACCAGCGCGTTGCTCCATGCCCACTCGAAGTGCGCGGTGCTGCCGCAGCATGGGGCACAGATGGTCGCCTGACTCAATGGCTCTCTACACAACATGCACAAGGTGCAGTTGCACCGCTTGCAGCAGCTAACGGCGTTGACCCAAGCATGGTTCATGTCAAGACACCAGATGTTGGTGGCGGTTTCGGCGCAAAGATCGGTGCGTATCCAGAAGAACTCTTGTTGGGTGTCATTGCAAAGCGCGTGGGCACAGCAGTTCGCTGGCGTGAAACTCGTAGCGAGTCAATGGTGGGCCTTGGTCATGGCCGTGCGCAATTGCAGTACGTCACCATTGGTGGCAAGCGCGACGGAACAGTCACTCATTATCAACTCTGGGCAATTCAAGATTCAGGTTCATGGGTTGACATGGGAACAATCCTTGCTCCGTTCATGACACGCCCAATGTCTTCGGGTGTTTATGCCATTCCAAACATCGAATGCCGCACAACATCTGTTGTTACAAACACAACACCAACCGTTGCATACCGCGGTGCTGGTCGACCAGAAGCAACAGCTG
>JBAXUC010000075.1:0-7251 GCA_037129855.1 Actinomycetota bacterium
CAGTTACTAATCATGATTTCCCGCGTCTTGCGAAAGACCCTGCATTTGCGATGCGCACTTTGCCTGTTCCGCGCGCCACATTGCGCGCGGAAGGCCTGAGCGATTCGTTTATTGGCTATATGGGTAACTGGCCTGGATTCGCTGAAGCAGAATAGCTATTTCTTCGGAGCAGCAGCCAAGTAGATCCTCGGCATGATGTCTTTACACGCCATCATGGCGAGTGCCTTGCAGAACTTCTCCGAATCAGCACCGAGTGCCACGATTGCCTCAGCGCCTGTTTTGGCAGCAATGGCTTTTTCGCAGGTGTCTTTACTCATCTGAATCATTCCGCATGCACGGTTGAATTCTTGTGACTTCTGAGCAGCAGTTGGAGGGGATGTTGGTCCACCATTGTTTGGTTGTCCGGCACCGCCACTATTGTTCTGTGGTTGTCCACCACCGTTGTTCTGTTGTCCGCCACTGTTGTTCTGTGGAGGGTTATTGCCGTTGGAGTTCTGCTTGATATCTTGGTTCGGCTGCTGTTGGTTGATCTTTTGCTGATTGTCGTTCTTGGCCGCATCCATCTTTTCGTTGAATGCTTGCTCTTCTGGATCGACAGTCGCCAGATCTTCTAACAAACTCTCATCATCCGCAGCTGCATCTGCGGATGTGTATGCCGTCTTGTATTCCTTTGAAACGAATTGCTTGTTGACACCAGACTTCTTTACGCGAACGCGATAGAGAACAACTCCGTCCATCCAGACGTCGTCTTCATCGGTTGATGACACTCCGAAAATCAAGCGACCTGATTTTGTAGAACCAGCATCAAGCTCCTCCCATTCGGGGTCGTCAGGGTCATATGCAACTTCAAGTACAGCGTTGCGCTTGGCGGTTTTTGGGGTCATGGTCACAGTGATTTCGCAGTCGTCTTCATCAACGCCTTCCACCATCTGGCCATCTGCGCAGTCGCCAGTCATGTAGACCTTGACGGTCTGTTTTGCGGCGGCATTCACCGTGTTTGGAACAACGACGGTGATGAAGCCAGCAAGTAGTACTGAGCTAGTAAGTAAGGCACGAATCTTCATGGGTCTTCCTGACGTTCATGTGGCAAAAGTCACCACACCAAAAACCTATCCCTCGGTTGAAAAAATATCAAGGGGAAAGGGTGAATTTTTGGGGCTCGATTGTGAACAGATTCAGTGGAGGTGGACCGGAGTGCCTGTGCCGCCGACCTGGTCAAAGAAATCGTTGCCCTTGTCGTCGACCACGATGAATGCAGGGAAATCTTGTACTTCGATCTTCCAGACGGCTTCCATGCCGAGTTCTTCGTATTCCAGCACTTCGACCTTTGTGATGCAGTCTTGGGCCAGACGAGCCGCAGGCCCACCTATGGAACCAAGGTAGAACCCGCCATGCATCTGGCATGCATCAGTAACTTGACGTGATCTATTTCCCTTGGCCAACATCACCAAACTTCCGCCGGCTGCTTGAAACTCTGCCACGTAACTATCCATGCGACCAGCAGTAGTAGGGCCAAATGAACCAGACGCCATGCCGGTTGGTGTTTTTGCAGGGCCCGCGTAATACACACAATGGTCTTTCATGTATTGCGGTAAACCATCACCTGCATCGAGACGTTCTTTTAGTTTTGCGTGTGCAATGTCTCGCGCAACAACCATTGGTCCTGTCAGCATCACGCGAGTCTTAACTGGGTACTTCGACAACGTGGCACGAATCTGGTCCATCGGTTGAGTGAGATCAATGTGTACAACTTCTTCACTGATGTCTTCATTCGTCACCTCAGGAAGGAAACGCGCCGGATCTGTTTCGAGCACTTCAAGGAAAATTCCATCACGTGTAATTTTTCCAAGTACTTGACGGTCTGCACTGCATGACACAGCAAATGAGACTGGGCAACTAGCACCGTGTCGAGGAAGGCGCACAACGCGCACGTCGTGGCAGAAGTACTTTCCACCAAATTGGGCACCGATACCTGTCTCTTGTGACAATTTCAATACTTTTTTCTCAAGGTCAAGGTCACGGAATGCGTGTCCGAGCTCGCTTCCATGTGTAGGAAGTGAATCGAGGTAATGAGTACTGGCTAATTTCGCGGTTTCTACTGCTTGTTCGGCAGAAGTTCCACCGATAACAATTGCTAAGTGATACGGCGGGCAAGCTGCAGTTCCTAACGTGATCATTTTTTCAAACACCCAGGGCAGTAGTGCTTTTTCATTCAACAATGCTTTTGTTTCTTGGAACAAGTAGCTCTTGTTCGCAGAACCACCACCTTTTGCAATAAAGAGGAATTTATAGGTATCACCATCAACAGATGCAATCTTAATTTCGGCTGGCAAGTTGTTGCCAGTGTTTTTCTCTTCGTACATGGTGATGGGTGCCATCTGGCTGTAGCGGAGGTTGCTCGTTTGATATGTATTGAAAACGCCGCGAGCAATTGCTTCTTCGTCGCCCCCGCCAGTCATGACGAACTGGCCTTTTTTTGCCTTCACAATTGCGGTGCCCGTGTCCTGGCACATCGGTAATACCCCGCCAGCTGCGATACTGGCATTTTTCAGAAGGTCAAGCGCAACAAATCGGTCGTTTGCGCTTGCTTCAGGGTCAGACAAAATGCTGCTGAGTTGTTGCAAGTGGTCGGTGCGCAAGAGATGTGCAATATCTCGCATGGCTGTTTGTGTAAGAAGCGTGATGGCTTCTGGCGTGACTTTCAGGAAAGTACCAAGAGGGGTCTCAACTTCGGACACGCCTTCTTTCGATAGCAATCGGTACTCGGTTGTATCTGGCCCTAAAGGGAAGATCTCTGAAAAGACAAACTCTTGCATGTGACTAGGTTAGAACGAAGTACCTCATGGTGCTCTATGCACTGGGGTCAATGGGCCAATCATGCTTGGGGTACCTACCGGCCATCTCTTTGCGCACTTCCGCCCATGAGCCTTTCCAGAAGCCAGGCAGGTCGGCAGTGATCTGAATGGGGCGTTGCGCAGGTGACAACAGTTGAATGCGCAACGGAACGGTCTTGTTGAGAACAGAGGGGTGAGCGGTGACGCCATAGAGGTGCTGCACGCGAATGGAAATGGTTGGGGCGGTGGGGTCTGCGTAATTGATATCAACCGGTTGACCACGTGGCGGTGAAAATTGTGCTGGGGCTAACTGGTCAAGTTGCGAGCTTGCATCCCAGCCAAGAGTTGATTGCAGCACCATAGTGACATCAACTTTTGCAAGGTCGTTACGCGATGTTGCGCCGGCAAGAAATGGCACAAGCCAATTCTCGAGCGTTGCAAGTAGGTGAGCATTCGAGGTTTCGGGCCATGCATCACCTTGGTGATGACGCAAGAATGCAATGCGTTGTCGAAATGCTGCTGCAGAACCATTGCCAAGCACAGCCATGTTTGTTGCGCGTACTCGTTCAAGAAGGGCATCTGTTGTTTCGTCGCCTGGTGTTGGTTGCAGATCGCGTTCGTCAATACGGATGCTTCCTACTTTGCGCACTACGCGTTGCACGAGGTCGTCACGAGATTTGTCCCACAGTAAGTACGACTCAAGTTCAACGTCATCACCCAGCACCGTGGCAATGAATTCGATATCCACCGCCGCACCGCGACGAAGCCGAGATGTTGAGCGTTGGGCATCAATATCGGCTGCAACTACAAACTTTTCGCGTGCAATTGGGTCTTTCGAATCCATGGTGACGCCGCCACCGCCTCGCATCACGAACTGGCCTGGCGACGTTCTGCGCATACCGAGCCTGTCGGGATACGCCGACAGTAGAACTACGCCGCACAATGAATCAACAGCCTCATCAGAAACATTGTCATCAGTATGAATAGAGGACCGTCGTGCAATATCCCGTGCAGCTTCAAGAACACGCCGGGTAGCACCACGATCTGCTGCATCGTGATGTGCAATGCCAAGCACCGCTTTCACGCGTAGTGCAAGGTCTGCAGGCAGTGTGTCTGGTTTGCCGCGCATGATGTCGCGTTCTTCTAACAATGCTGCAACAACACATGCAATCCATCCGTGTGGGTGAAGGTCTCGGTTGCGCGCAACCATGGTGCCTAGGCGTGGGTGCAGCGGCAAACCAAGAACAGATCTGCCAAGCGGCGTGATGTGGCCATCACTATTCAGTAAGTGCAACATGGTCAACGTTTCAGTCGCTACTCGCAAAGACTTTTCTGGCAGTGCATCGAGAAATGACAACTGCGCAAGCGGGGTACCCCAAGCAGCGACTTCTAAGGCAACCCCACACAAGTCGACCTGCGTAATCTCGGCCGGTAAATGGGCAAGGCGAGTGGAATCTTCAATACGGCTCCACAATCTGTACGCAACACCTTCACGTACACGCCCTGCTCGACCACTGCGTTGGTCGGCAGATGCCCGCGATGATGTGACAGTGACTAATTCGGTAAGCCCTGTTCGCGAATCAAGTCGTGGCACGCGAGCGATTCCGGCATCGACAACAATGTGGACTCCGTCAACCGTGAGAGATGTCTCAGCGATATCGGTTGATAACACAACGCGTCGACGGCCAAGGCCACTGGCATTGAGTGCTGCATCTTGTTCAGAGAATGGCAGTGCACCTGCCAGCCGCAACACATCGACGTTGCTCGCCACGCGTTCTTTCAACAATGTTTGGGCCCGATTGATTTCTCCGATACCGGGCAAGAACACCAAGATGTCGCCGTCGTCGGTGTTGAGCGCTCCGAGAACAACATCGGTTATTGCATTTTCAAGACGGTCATTACGTTGACGCGGCACGTAACGAACATCAATGGGGAATGTGCGGCCTTCTGAGCTGATGATTGGTGCATCACCCTTGTCGTCGGCAAGCACATGTGCAAACAATTGTGTTTGCGCCGTGGCAGACATCGCCAAGATCTTTACATCTGTAGAAAATGTCTTGATTGCGTCAAGGAGAAATGCAAGCCCAAGGTCTGTTGGCACGTTGCGTTCATGAACTTCATCAAAAATCACAAGAGCAGTACCATCAAGTGTTGGATCATTTTGTAAACGTCGAGTCAGAATTCCTTCTGTCAAAACTTCAATGCGTGTATTGGCGCCAATCTTTCGTTCATCACGAGTTTGGTATCCAACCGTGTCACCAACTTTTTCACCCAACATGAACGCCATGCGTTGCGCTGCTGCTCGTGCAGCAAGCCGACGTGGCTCAAGCATCACAATTTTGTGGCCGGTCATCCAGTCTTCGTGCAATAGACGCAGTGGAACAAGAGTTGTTTTACCTGCACCAGGTGGCGCAATAAGTACTGAGTGTCGCCGTGAGGCGAGTGCGTCTCTCAGCTGTGCAATGGCCTCTTCAACAGGGAGACCTGTGTTCGGTAACGAATCAGACAAGTGCGGGTGTGCCGCGAAATGAACCAGGGTCGCCAGGGGCAGGAATGGTTGGTCGAGACCAACTGGTGAGTGCTGCAACGGCTGCGGCAACTTCTTTCCAATCAGCCGATGTCCACCCTTGGGCGGCAACAGGAACAGACCCGTCAGACTTGATGAGAACAAATGCAGGAAGTTCGGTTAACCCGAGTGCCTTCACGGCGACACGATCAGGATCGCAGAACACCAGGAACTCGTCGGCGAATGGGCCTAAGAACGCACGAGCATCGGTGGCGTCACAGGTGACGATGAAGTTGATACGAACGGCGGCTCCGGAGAATTGACGAAGGATTCGGGCTGCAGTTTTGAGAATCCATGCGCTCTCGTTCGTGAATGGGTCAAGGACCACCGAAGCGAGGTGAAAAGTGGTGAGCCAATGATGAAGAGTCTTCGCGTCACCTTTGAGAGGGGTGAGGGTGAGGTCCATGCTGGGGTTGGGGAGAGATGCGGTTGCCACGTCTTCAACGCTAGTTCAGTAGCGTTGAGAACATGCATCCCATCGAGCATCTTCGTTATGTGGCACGAGCCCATGGGGCAGACCCAGTGGAAATTGCTATGGGGGCGGCCGACGCTCTCGCGGGTATTTCTCGTGATCCGGCAGCGGCCCTTGTGTCCGCCCGTCGCTTAGTGGAACATCACCCCACAAACGCTCCGCTGTGGTCTGTGTGTGCCCATGCGGTCACTTCCATTGACCCGTACCGCGACGTTGATGATCTGGCGCGGCGCATTGCCAACGACGCCACCGCAACTCACTTGGTCGATGCACTCGAAGGCGCGTCAACTATTTGCATGATTGGTTGGTCTGGCCATCTGGTTGATGCATTAGCACGACGTGGCGGTATTCATGCACTCGTCGTTGATTCATTAGATGACGGACAAGATGCGTTGCGTTACTTGTCGCGTCGTGAAGTGAGTTGCGAACTAGTTGCACCTGAAGGTCTTGCATCTGCAGCTGAATGCGCTGATGCCACAATTTTGTCGGCGCTCGCAGTTGGTAATGACAGTGTGTTGTGCGCTGGCGGTTCACTGGCACTCGCTGCTGTTGCATATTGCGTCGAACAACCAGTGTGGATGGTCGCATCTGAAGGCACACGCTTGCCGGCCGGATTGTTTACAGCAATGGTTGCCGGAGTACGTGACCGCCCAGACCCGTGGGCATCAGGTTTTGATGTTGTGCCACATGCACTCGTCTCGTCCGTCTTTGGGCCAAAAATTACGTCAGGTACCGCTGACACTCTTGCCCGCATGAATGCGTGCCCTGCTGCCGATGAACTTCTTCGGCGCAGTGTTATGTGACCGTTCCGTCTAAGTTGGGAATCACGAATCGAGAAGGAGTTTTCTGATGGGCGAAATGGTCGAATTCAAAAGCAATGGCGGTACATGCACTGGCTATCTTGCCGGCACTAGCGGTCCAGGGGTCATAGTTATTCAAGAATGGTGGGGTTTAGTTCCACACATCACTGACATTGCAGATCGGTTTGCCGCAGAAGGTTTTGTTGCACTTGCACCTGATATGTATCACGGTGAAGCAACGGATGAGCCAGACATGGCTGGCAAGTTGCTCATGAGCATGAATCTTGCAACAGCAGGAAAAGACCTCAGCGGCGCAGTTGATTTATTGCAGGAACGTACTGGCCGCACAAAAGTTGGCGTCACAGGTTTTTGTATGGGTGGTGGGCTTGCGCTGATGGCTGCGTGTTTGCGTCCTGATGCAATTGCTGCTGCAGCACCGTTCTACGGCGGCATGCGTCCGGACACTGTTATTGAATGGGACAACTTGGCAGCTGTAGTGGAAGGTCATTACGCCGCAACAGACCGAGGAACTGCAGCACCTGAAGCTGTAAAAGAACTGGAAGCCACACTGCGCGCCAA
>JBAXUC010000076.1:0-7194 GCA_037129855.1 Actinomycetota bacterium
TGCCACCGGTATTCCACTCACAGATCCGAAACGTGTCTACAAGGATTCATCGGATAAGCCCGAAATACTTATTGCTCTTACTGAGTTCGAAGCACTCTGCGGGTTTGACACCATTGAGGCCTCAATCGAGCGTCTGCAACAGTTCGGTTGGAACGAGGAAGCCGACGTTCTGGACCAAAACGGCATTGACGGCTACCTGCTGTGGGCATTTGACCAACGGACAACACCGTCCATGAATGCAGTTCCTGGCTGGATGTCTCGCCTCAGCGATGCCTACCCCACTGATCGAGCTTTACGTGTTGCACCGTTGTTGCATCACATTGTCTTACAGCCTGGTCAGGCAATTTCTCTTCCTGCCGGAAACTTGCACGCATATCTTCACGGAGCAGGCATTGAGGTCATGGCGTCTTCAGACAACGTGGTGCGTGCTGGTTTCACAACGAAGCATGTAGATGTCGCTGAACTCTTGCGAATCGTTGACACGTCCCCACTGGAACATCCAATCTCAACAACAAAACAAAATAATCACTGGACTGAATACTCGTCGCCGTCTGAAGCTTTCTCTGTTGCTTCAACGTCGTGGGAAAACTTGCGCAACGTAGAGGCATGCCATTCTCACCGATTCTTCTTTGGTCCTATTGGCGATGATGCACGCCCCGACATGACATGGTTGCCTGCCGGAGAATCGCATAACTTCACACCTGTTCCAGGCACTCACAATGTCGCCTGGATGTTCACTCAGAACTAGTTCTGAACCGCTTTTCGGATTTCCACAATCTTTTCTGCTGAATGATTAACGTCTTCGCCTTTTTCATCCATTAGCTGAGACCGATCTTTCGCTGCTTCGCGCTCTGCAAGTTTTGTGTCGGCGCGAGCTATCGCAGCATCTGTGCCGTGTTCGTTAATGAACTCTGCCCACTCAACTAATGCTTCCACCATCTCGCCTTCTGGCACTACAGCGACATTGCGTCCCTTCACAAAAAGATGACCACGCTTGTTACCAGCTGCAATACCAAGATCAGCTTCACGCGCTTCGCCCGGCCCGTTAACAACACACCCCATCACAGCAATCTGCAACGGCAACTTCTTATCTTCAAAAGCAGCTAGCGCCTTGTTCGCAATATCAATCACGTCAATCTCAGCACGACCACAACTAGGGCATGCGATTAGGTCAACGTTTTTGCGTTCGCGTAATCCGAGAGCCTCGAGCAGTTGACGACCAGCGCGCGCCTCTTCAACAGGATCTGCAGTGAGGCTGTACCGAATGGTGTCGCCAATGCCTTCGAGAAGCAGAGTGGAAATTCCTGCGGTGGCCTTGATGAGACCAGCGGGAGGTGGTCCTGCTTCTGTAACTCCAAGGTGCAATGGAATGTCAGTTGCATCGGCCAACATGCGATACGCCTCAACCATTAGTGGCACGTTGCTTGCTTTTACAGAAATCTTGATGAGGTTGAAATCAACTTCTTGGAAGTATGCAATTTCATGCATGGCTGACTCAACCATGGCTGCCGCAGTCAGCCCACCATATTTTTCATACAGCGACGGATCAAGAGAACCACCGTTGACACCAATGCGTATCGACAAGTTCCGATCACGTGCTTCAGAGGCCACAGCCTTGATGTGTTCTGGTTTACGAATGTTGCCGGGGTTCAAACGAAGACCATGAACACCTGCCTCCATTGCAGCAAGTGCCATTTTGTATTGGTGATGAATGTCAGCAATGATCGGAATTGGTGAACGCGGCACAATTTGCGCGAGACCTTCTGCAGCTTCTTGGTCATTGCACGTGCAACGCACGATGTCGCACCCAGCAGCAGCCAATGCATAGATCTGTTGCAGCGTGCCTTCAACATCGGCGGTCTTCGTGGTGGTCATTGACTGCACCGTGATGGGAGACCCCCCACCGACAGGGACTTTGCCCACCATGATTTGCTGAGTATTGCGACGCTCGAACATGTGTCTCAGTCTGTCAGTTCCGCGGCCGATTACCCGAGTGGTTGAGTGATATCTAGGTATAAACCAGTGAGAAGCAAGAGTGACAAAAGCCCGACCACCAAGGTGGCCAACGGAACCATCTTGTTGATGTCTGCTTTGTACAGTCGCCCTTTGCGAGAGCGCACACGTTCATAAATGGCGATTGCCGCATGTCCGCCATCGAATGGCAGCAAAGGAAACATATTGAAAACACCAACAAAAACATTGATACTGGCAAGCAGAATAAGCACGCCCTTCAATCCGTCAGAGCGACCAACCGTGCCGCTGAACTCACTGACACCGACCACCGTGGTGGGACGCGTTGCAAGGGTGGCCTCTGGTGATTTAGTGAGATGGCGAATTGAGTTCATGGGGTTGAGAGCTACCGCCACCCCTTTTACAGAATCAGTGATGGTTGTACCTATATCAGCGACTGATTGCCCAACAGATTCAACGACTCCAAGATGTTTCCAACCCCAGTCATCTGCCATGACTCCGAGATACGCCCGATCAGGTTTTGTGGGATGTGCAGCAAGAATGATGTTTCGCGATTGACGAACGCCCGCATGTTCGAACACAACAGGCACGGACTCACCGACTGAGAATGTTTGTATTGCTCCAGCCACACTGTTGTAATCAGACACCTTTATTCCTCCGATGGAGACCAAAACATCACCAGCTGAAATGCCGGCAGACGAGGCGGGGCTGTTCACCGTATCGAGACCTCTGATTGTGGAGATGCCAGTGTTTTGTTGACGACCACCAGATGTGTACACACCAAAGAACAACACAAAGGCGATTCCCATGTGCATCAGAGACCCTGCGGTAATAACCAACAATCGCCGAGGAAAAGTTTGAGAACGATATGCGCGTGATTCATCAGCCGGATCGACTTCATCAACGTTGTTCATTCCGATAATGCGAACAAAAGCGCCGAGCGGCAACGCACGAACGCCATATTCCACTTCACCTTTTGTACGGCTCCACACTCGTGGACCAAAGCCCATAAAAAACTGAGTGACTTTCATTCCAGTCAGACGGGCGGTAGAAAAATGCCCCACTTCATGTAAGAACACTGAAAAAAGAAGCCCGACAACAAACACAAAGGTCCACGGATTCTTGAATGCCAAGTATGCAAGCAAGGCAATCATGATGATTCCGGTGGCTTTGCCGTTGCGCGTTGCCATGGGCGACACCGCCTCGTCTACAGCGCCACCAGCGGCTACTTCGGCACGAAATCGGTGGTAAAAATCACTCATCGTGATAACTCCTTTGTGGCTAATCGACGTCCTTGTGCATCTGCATCAAGAACATCGTCAACCGATGTTGGCACAGTAACAACAAACTTTTCCATCACCCGCGACACAAAAATTCCAATCTGAGACCACGTGATTCGACCAGCAAGAAACGCTTCAACCACAATTTCGTTGGCAGCTGACAATGCAGCTGGCGCAGTGCCCCCGGCTCGACCTGCTGCATAGGCCAGATCAAGACATACAAATGTTTTTCTGTCAGGTGGTTCAAAATCAAGACGCGACAAAGTGGACCAGTCAATGCGTCCGAACGGCGTTGCAATGCGATGCGGATACCCGAGCGCGTAACCGATTGGCAATCTCATATCTGGCATTGACAATTGCGCAATTGTTGAACCGTCGGTGAATTCCACCATTGAGTGCACGACTGATTGTGGATGAACAACAACTTCAATATTGTCGAACGAAGTACCAAATAATTCATGTGCTTCAATTACTTCAAGGCCCTTATTCATGAGAGTAGAAGAGTCGATCGTGATCTTCGGCCCCATCTTCCACGTGGGGTGCGCCAATGCTTCATTGACCGTGACTGTGGCAAGCGATTCGGCTGAACGACCACGAAACGGGCCACCGCTTGCGGTAAGAACGATGCGGGCCACTTCTGATGCTGGACGAGACGATGAGCGCAGACATTGATGGATTGCACAGTGTTCACTGTCAACCGGAACCAACTGTGCTCCTGGCGTCGCACGCAGGGGTTGCACCACGGGACCAGCAGCAATGAGACTTTCTTTATTGGCCAAGCCAAGTGTTTTCCCGGCGCGTAAAGTTTCAAGGGTTACGGATAATCCGGCAAAGCCCACGATGCCGTTGATAACCACATCTGCAACATTGACAACATCAGCAAGAACTCCCGTAACAGATATGCCAGGAAGAGCCGCAGCAACTGCAGAACGAAGTACTTCGTCAGTGACGACAACAAGTTCGGGGTTCAGAAGACGCGCTTGTGCAATGACAGTGTCAGAAGACGATCCAACAGCAAGTGCGGTGATGCGATATTTATCTGGCTCTGCCAGTACAACTTCAATTGTTTGCGTACCGATGGACCCAGAGGATCCGGCAATTGCAACGCGAGTTATGCCCAAGGGCTGATAACCAACATGAGGTAATACGCCGCAGGAAGAACGAAGAAGAATCCGTCGAACCTGTCAAGTACTCCACCATGCCCCGCAATGATGGTGCCAAAGTCTTTGACATCAAGATTGCGCTTAAACATTGATTCAACCAAGTCCCCCATTGGCGCCATGACTGCAATAACAATTGTCAACGCAATCCATTCGCCCATGGAGTTCCATGTTCCGTTTTGAGAACCAAACACAATGACTGCAACAAGTGTTGCGATAGCTCCACCAATTGCGCCTTCAATGGTCTTATTCGGGCTGATCCATTCACGTAATGGTGTTTTACCAATAGATGCTCCGATAAATAATCCACCGACATCATTAGCAATCACACCAATGACAATCATGAATAATGTGTCTGTTCCTGCATGAGCAAGGCCCCCATTGACTGAATAACGAAGAATCAAAGCAGCGAAGGAACCGAGAAGTCCGATCCATGTCATCGCCATGTTTGTGATTGCAACGTTAGGCATAGGACCACTATGGACACTGCTGCTACCAATAAACCCAATTGAAGTTGCAAGAAATCCAAATGCAAACACCAGTGGCAATGACGCATCGCCAATCCAATAGGCGGCAATTGGTGCAGCGACGCATGTCAAAATTCCGGCGAACGTTGCAGGCCTATAACCCTTCTCGGTTACTTTGCTGAAGAACTCAACTGCTGCAAGAGCAACAACTGCGACGACAATAAGCATCACTGCGGCTGGACGCCACATGATTGCACCCAAGAAAACTGCAAGAAGAATAAGTCCTGTGGTTACAGCTGTTGGCAAGTCACGACCAGTACTACCACCAGTACCGCGAGGGCCAGAGCGGCGCACTTGCGGTGCGCGACCGCGTGGAACGCCACCTGTGATGTCGCGAGATGGATCAATACCGAAATCTGCAGTTACATCGCGAGACGCGCGGCGGCGTTCGTCAGTTGGGTCAGTTCCGATAGTGATGTGGTCTGGACGACGAGTGGGCTCACTTGGTTCTTGGAATGTGCCCCACACATCGGTGTCGTCTTCTGTTGACGGCAATTCGCCAGTTGCAGGCTCTGTCCAATGCGGAAGATTGCCGGTTTCGGCATCACCGAAGCTAAGCACCGGTTCAGCTGTCGGGTCGTCAGCAAACTGCACAGTTCCGAAATCAGAACCAAAATCGGTTCCGTATCCGGACGAGTCGTTACTATCGGTGTTGTCTCGGCGGCGCCAAATGTCATCACTCATGTTGTTCCCCTTTCGGGCGTTCGTTGACAACCATAGTTGCCATCGTTTTTATACCTCGAGCAGCTCATGTTCCTTACGGGCAAAAGCTTTTTCGATTAGTTCAATGTGGTCCTGCGTGAGCTTGTCGAGCTCTTTCTCGGCTCTGTCCAATTCGTCTTTCGATATATCGGAGTTCTTCTCTGCAGTTTCCATTTGTTTACGTGCGTCGCGGCGAATGTTACGCACAGCTATTCGCCCATCTTCAGTCATGTTCTTCACGATTTTTACATATTCCTTACGGCGCTCTTCGGTCAGCACAGGAATAGACAAGCGAATGATGATGCCGTCGTTCGAAGGATTAAGTCCAAGGTCGCTTTCACGAATTGCCTTTTCAATGGCTCCGAGAGATCCACGATCATGTGGCTTCACCACAAGAGTGCGCGCCTCGGGAACTTGGAATCCGGCCAACTGCTGCAAAGGAACAGTTGAGCCGTAATACTCAACGAGCAGCTTCTCGACAAGGCTCGGACTAGCGCGACCAGTTCGGACAGAGGAGAACTGAGACTGGACATGTTCCACTGCTCGTTCCATCTTGTCGATGGCTTCGAGGGTGGCTTCTTCGATCACCCGACCAGCGTACCTATTTGTTCACCTCGGAGAATGGACTTGACGTTTCCACGAACCAAGAGGTCAAACACAACGATGGGCAAGTTCTTGTCCATACAGAAGGTGATGGCAGTGGAATCCATGACTTTGAGACCCTTGGTGATGACATCCATATGACTAATGCGGTCATAACGAGTGGCTGTCTTATCAAGCTTTGGGTCAGCTGTGTAAACACCATCAACCCCAGAGTGCGTGCCCTTCAAGATGACTTGCGCGTCAATTTCAGCGGCGCGCAAGGCGGCTGCTGTATCAGTAGTAAAGAATGGGTTGCCGGTTCCGCCAGCAAGGATGACGACACGGCCTTTTTCAAGATGGCGCTCAGCGCGACGACGAATATACGGCTCGGCGATCTTTGGCATCTCAATTGCGCTCATCACTCGAGAATGTTGACCAGCGCGCTCAAGAGCATCTTGCAATGCAAGGCCGTTCATTACTGTTGCCAGCATTCCCATGTAGTCAGCTTGGGCTTGGTCCATACCTTGACCAGCACCTTTGAGACCGCGCCAGAAGTTTCCGCCTCCGACAACGATGGCAATATCAGTACCTAGTTCTTCGCGAGCTTCGCGAACTTCTTCGGCAACTTGCGAAAGAACATTGCTGTCAAGGCCGAAACCCGATGGTTCAGCAAGTGCTTCACCCGAAAGTTTCAGCACAATGCGAGACCAGGCGGGCCGAGTGGACATGTCAGCCGATCTCTACCTGTGCAAAGCGCACGATCTGAGCAGAACCGATGAACTGAGCAATGCTGAGTTTGTCGTCCTTGGCGTACGGCTGTTCAAGAAGACAAATGTCTTTGAAGAAACCATTGACGCGACCTTCAACAACTTTGGCAATTGCTTGTTCGGGCTTTCCTTCGTTACGAGTAACGATTTCAAGAGTCGCGCGCTCTTTTTCTACAACGTCTGCTGGTACATCTTCACGACGCAA
>JBAXUC010000077.1:0-7137 GCA_037129855.1 Actinomycetota bacterium
GTCCATTATCTGTATCGACTGCGGAGGCCCGTGCCATTTGCTGTCCCACGCCCCGGAAGACGGGGTCTGGGAAGTCGACGATGTGGTCTCCTATCGCTGTCGTGACTGCAGGGACGTGTGGTATTTCCCACTGACCGAAGACGACACCGACGATGAGCCAGATATCTAAGCCTTAGCCCTTGTCGAGCGGATCGAACTTCACTCCGAAAATTGCAAAATTCGAAATACGAGTCGGTGCATGGTTCAACCAGAAGTTCAGACTGAGTCGTTTCGGATCACGCACGAACGGCTTGTTCGCAGTAACTGCATCAACTGTGCGAATTGCAAGCTTCACCGGATCAGCCGTGGGAATCAATTGCAACCTTTGAAAACGGCGCACAACTTTTCTAATTGTTGATGTCTTGTCTTCGATGAGATCCCACATGCCAGTGTCGACCGGTCCCGGTGACAACACTGTGATGTTGACCTTTGTTGATTTTAGTTCTCGACTCAGACCATTGACAAAGTTAAGAATGCCTGCCTTCGTAGCTCCATACACGGACATACCCGGGAAACCTGCTGTGCCTGCAAGGGACGACACAAAAACAATGTGTCCTGAATTGCGTGCAATCATGCCTGGCAATACATGTCGGGTGAGCAGCATGGGAACTTCAAGGTTGACTCGCGCAACAGTACGGATTTCGCGCTCATCTTCAACAGCAAATGCTGTTGAAGTTTCGAGACCTGCATTGTTGACCAAGATGTCAATGTGCCCGTGCAGTTTCTCGATGTGTTGAATGAGTCCGTCAACAGAAAGATCATCAGACAGGTCAGACACCACCGAGTTGCCTCCGATTGCCGACGCGACAACTTCAAGCGCATCAACGCTGCGGGCTACAACTGTGACCTTCGCACCCCGTGATGCAAACTGACGAGCTAATTGTTCGCCAATTCCCCGTGACCCGCCTGTGACGACGACGTGTTTCCCTTTTAGTTCCATTCGATACCCCCTCGATATGCCCTAACCGTAGTGCGTCAGGACTATGACTTAAACAGGAACTCTTCATCGGAATCCGAGAACAACAAGTCAAGTTCATCACGGAGCAATGGCAAGTCAGACAGAACAGGGTCGCGCTGGATAATGTCAACCGCGGCATTGCGTGCCCATTGAATAAGTTCAAGATCTCGTTGTAACGACGCAAGAGTGAGATCACTTTGACCCTTCTGATTCACACTCATGATGGTGCCTTCACCGCGAAGCTTAAGGTCTTCTTCAGCCAACACAAATCCATCCGTAGATGCCACGAGAGCCTCGATGCGGGGAGACGGCTCGCCATTCTGCGTCATGAGATAGCACTGCGATAGCAACTTTCCGCGCCCGACTCGTCCGCGCAATTGATGCAACTGGGCGATGCCGAAGCGATTTGCATCAAGTACCACCATGCATGTGGCATTCGGAACATCAACTCCCACTTCAATAACCGTTGTGGCCACGAGTACCTGCGTTGCGCCCGAACGAAATGAATTCATCACAGTTTCTTTATCTGCCGATGCCATACGCCCGTGCAATAAGCCGATTGTGTAGCCAGCCAAATCCTGTGCTGAGAGTTGATCAAATGTTTCTTGCGCCGATGCAACCTCGAGTTTTTCGCTCTCTTCAATTAACGGGCACACCACATATGCCTGTTCGCCAGCGTCAAGTCTGCTGCGAACGTCTCCCCACATTGATTCAATCTCGAGAGGTGCATGTACCCATGCAGTTGAGATGGGTGTTCTCCCAGGCGGCAACTCGTCAAGCACGCTGACATCAAGATCGCCATACACAGTCATGGCAGCAGTTCGCGGAATGGGTGTTGCGGTCATCACCAAAACATCTGGCACGAGACCATGCTCTGACTCTTGTGCCTTGTCGCGCAACCGAGAACGTTGCTCAACACCGAAACGGTGTTGTTCGTCAACTACAACGGCTCCAAGGCTCTTGAAATTCACAGAGTCCTGAATCAGTGCGTGGGTACCAATTGCAATGTCAACGGAACCATCGGCAATGCCGGCCAAAATATTGCGACGTTGCTCCCCCGTTACTTTGTTCGTGAGCAGTTCAATTCGCAACGTGCGGTCACCAAAGAGATTCGACTCATCAGACACCGTGAGAGAAGCAAGTAACGCGCGAATTCCTAATGCGTGTTGGTCTGCCAAAACTTCAGTGGGCGCCATAATGGCTGCCTGGTGCCCGCCTTGCACAGAAGCCAGCATCGTTGCCACTGCCACCAGAGTCTTTCCTGACCCAACGTCTCCTTGCAGGAGTCGATGCATCGGAGTTCCCGATGCGAGGTCTTTGTAGATCTCTTTGATTGTTCGCGTTTGCGCTCCGGTTAACGGGAATGGAAGCGCCTTCATGAACCCATCAATGAGATGCCCGGAAGTTTCATGAGCAAACCCAGCCGAATCTCGTTCCCATTGCGCTTTCTTTCCCACCAACATGAGCTGAACGCGCAACACTTCGTCGAACGCCAAACGCCGACGTGCATTCTGGTGCGCCTCTATTGATTCGGGAAAATGAATGGCTTTCATTGCTTCGTTGCGACTGATGAAACCGTGCTGATCAAGTAGTGATTGCGGCACAGTGTCGGCAAAGCCACGAGGCGCGCATTTATTCAACGCGTCTTCAATCCATGTTGCAAGGTCAGACGATGAAATGCGCACCTTCTCGCTTTGCGGATAAATCGGAACAATACGACCTGTTGCGTTTCCCACAGGGTCAACCAAGGGGTTTGTCATTTGTAAGGAGCCGTTGAATAACTCTGGCTTTCCAAAGACTGCAACTTCAAGACCCTTGTACAACTGTTTTTCTCGCCACCCCTGATTAAAGAATGTGATGTTCAAACGTTTGGTTCCGTCTGATACGGCAACTTTCACCATTTTTTTGTTATTGCGTGTGGTGAATGCTGACGTTGACTCAACTGTGACCACCACAAGCGCAGGTACACCTTCAACAAGATCGGCAATCATTGCCATGTTTGTGCGGTCGATATATCGGCGTGGATAGGTCTCCAATAAATCCAAGATGCTTCGCACTTCAAATGCTTCGAGCGCAACCAGTGTTTTGGGGCCAACACCTTTGATGCGCTCAAGACCTAATTGATCAAGGTCGCGCAGGGTAAGCGGTGGATTACTCAACGCCGAAGAGGTACGGATACAACGGCTGTCCGCCGCCATGGATTTCAACCGCTACGTCTGGCCGATGTTGCGAGACCCACGCAACAATGTGATCAGTCTGAGTTGCAGTGGCGTCGACGCCAGTGATGATTGTTAGCAATTCACGCTGATCATCAATGAGATGTTCCAATAACTGTGTGGCTGCAGTTACCAACGTGCCTGCAATTGCAACAATGCCATCGCCACGCACAATTCCGATCCAATCACCTGATGTCACTTGACCAGCATCTGTATGGGTGTCGCGCACTGCCTGAGTAATTTCACCGGTGGCAACAGATTCAGCAACAACAGTCATTGATCGTGCATTTGATTCAGCAGACGCTTCGGGGTCATACGACACTAAAGAAGCAAGAGCTTCTGCCATCGAACACGTAGGTACGACACGCACTTCTTTTGTTGTGAGCGAATCGACTTGTTGAGCAACAGGAATGATGTTTTTGTTGTTCGGCAAGATAATGACTTGCCGAGCATTCATATGTTCAACAGCAGCTAGTAGTTCTGCAGTCGATGGGTTCGATGTTTGCCCACCAGAGATAACACCTTGCACTCCTAATTGACCAAACAGTTCTGCAAGTCCATCGCCACTAGCAACAGCAACAACGGCGCAGGTAACTGGTGGCAGAAACGAAGACGATGCCCGTGATTGCACTGGTACGCCCAAAGCTGCTTCTCGGGCCGCATGTTCATCTGCTACTTCTTCAAACAAATCCGTGACTCGTATTTGACGTGGCCGGCCAGACAGCAACAACGGTGCTTCTATCGCGGCGC
The DNA here is from genome assembly GCA_037129855.1 of Actinomycetota bacterium. GTDB lineage: Bacteria > Actinomycetota > Acidimicrobiia > Acidimicrobiales > Ilumatobacteraceae > UBA2093. Next base: position 3,964 of record JBAXUC010000077.1, read on the forward strand.
CAATGTCATTGGTATGGATATGACAGTTGTATAAACCTTCTCCACCCACAACAACTATGGAATCGCCGATTGAACCCCACGCATTCTTGAATTCCGACAGTAGAGAATCATCGAGGTCGAGGAAATACATCACCTCATAGCGCAGCTCACTGACGTCAACACTGCCGTCACCTGAATGGCGCAGCGCGACTGCTTCTAGCTGCTCAACAGATGGCCCATCAGAATTATCAGGCTCTGGCATTGCTTCACCATCTGCAACATGAATTGCAGAATCAAGAAGCAATAAAAATCCGGCACCACCTGCATCTACGACACCGGCATCTTTCAGCACGGGCAACATGTCAGGCGTACGCGCTAACGCATCACGACCAGCATGACGCGCAGCGTGCAGTGTTGCTGTCAACGTTGCGCCGTTGCTCACTGCAACAGCCGCGGCATCGGCTGATTCACGGACAACGGTAAGAATTGTTCCTTCGATTGGCTTCAACACTGCTTCATATGCAGCAGCTGACGCGCGCTTCAGAGCTTCTGCCATTCGTGATGCATTGACTTTGCCATCGGTGGATTCACTAATCGTGCTGACGAGCCCGCGCAAGATTTGGCTGAGAATGACGCCGCTGTTTCCTCGGGCCCCCATCAGTGACCCGTGACTAATTGCCTGGCACGTCGGCGCCATGGCGTGATCTGCCCCTTCAAGTTCTGCCACAACCGCATCGAGCGTGCGGGCCATATTGGTCCCCGTGTCGCCGTCGGGAACCGGATACACGTTCATCCGGTTGATGCCTGGGGCGTGAGCTTTCATCGCATCGCGGAAGGTCACTACCGTTTGGCGGACCTCATCTGCACCGAAGAGTTCCATGGCTGCCACAGAGTTGAGGCTAGTAAAGAGGACACGCCCTTTGCGTGTCTCATGGTGAAATGGCGAGATATTTGCCACTTTTCCCTGAATCTCTGTCATTCCTAGTTGGGGTGTCTTTGTTCTGGCTGATACATTAAGAAACTGCGTTCGGAAGACGTACATCGTCTTCCCATAACCGAAGAGGATTCCAAAATGGCTGCAGTATGTCAAGTGTGTGGCAAAGGCCCATCGTGGGGCATGTCAGTGTCTCACTCACACGTGCGCACAAAGCGTCGTTGGAGCCCAAATATCCAGCGCGTTCGTGCCATGATCAACGGCTCTCCCCGACGTGTTCACGTCTGCACCGGCTGCATTAAGTCCGGCAAGATCACCAAGGTCGGCCGCTAAGGCCATTGCCATGCAAGGTGTTGTCAAGGCATTCGATCCAACAAGCGGAGACGGTGTCGTTGTATGTGACACCGACCTGGCTGATTACACCCTTGCGCCAAACGCGCTTGAGGGTTCCATTTTTCGCATGTTGCGCCAAGGCCAACGCGTCGTATTCACCCTTGATGCCTCCGGGCGTGCCACACGTCTCAGCCTCGGTTCAGAGTCCGATATGGGCACCCCCGCTGTTTAGTTCTTAGACTCTTTCTATTCACCGGTTCCCCTGAACCTTCACGTAATCCAAGGATCGAACATGGCTGCAACCACAGGCAACGCACAGCTCACTCAGTGGGTAAAAGATTGGGCAGAAGTTCTTCAACCTGATGCAATCTATTGGTGTGATGGTTCAGCAGATGAATACGAACGTCTCTGCCAAGTCTTAGTAGATGCTGGCATCTTTACAAAGCTTGATGATGCAAAACGCCCGAATAGTTACTGGGCACATTCTGATCCAGGCGATGTTGCACGTGTTGAAGACCGCACATTTATTTGCTCAACAGACGAATCAGATGCCGGACCAAACAACAACTGGCGCGAACCATCAGAGATGCGCGCCGAGATGACGAGTTTGTACAAGGGCGCCATGAAGGGCCGCACAATGTATGTGGTTCCTTTCTCAATGGGCCCACTCGGATCTCCAATTGCACATATCGGAGTTCAGTTGTCAGACAGCGCTTACGTTGCTGTCAACATGCGCATCATGACCCGTATGGGTCAAGGCGCTCTTGACGTTCTTGGAAACAATGACTGGGTGCCATGCGTGCATTCAGTTGGCGCTCCACTTGCACCTGGTCAAAAAGATTCTGCTTGGCCATGCAACCCTGACAACAAGTACATCGTTCACTTCCCAGAGACTCGCGAAATCATGTCGTACGGTTCCGGTTACGGCGGCAACGCATTGCTCGGAAAGAAGTGCTTCGCACTGCGTATCGCTTCAGTGATGGCACGTGATGCTGGCTGGCTTGCAGAACATATGTTGATTTTGAAACTTACAAACCCTGCAGGTGAGTTCAAGTACATCGCTGCAGCATTTCCATCTGCATGCGGAAAGACAAACCTCGCAATGCTTGTGCCAACCATCCCAGGCTGGAAGGCCGAAACAATCGGTGACGACATTTGCTGGATGAAGTACGGCGCCGATGGCCGCTTGTATGCAATTAACCCTGAAGCAGGTTTCTTCGGAGTCGCACCAGGAACTGGTTACGACACCAACGCCAATGCCATGGAAACCATGACAAGCAACTCAATCTTTACGAACACTGCCCTAGTGCCTTCTGGCGATGTGTGGTGGGAAGGAATGAGCGACGAACCGCCTGCGCGCGCAACAGACTGGAAAGGCAATGTGTGGAACCCAGAAGTGGAAACTCCTGCTGCTCATCCGAATGCTCGCTTCACAGCTCCTGCATCACAGTGCCCATGTATCGCACCCGAATGGCAAGACCCAGCTGGCGTTCCAATTTCAGCAATCTTGTTCGGTGGACGTCGTCGCACCACAGTCCCATTGGTCACTGAAGCGTTCGACTGGGACCACGGCGTATTCCTCGGCAGCATCATGGCTTCTGAGACAACAGCTGCAGCCGGTGGTGCTGTTGGTAACTTGCGCTTTGACCCAATGGCAATGCTTCCGTTCTGCGGATACAACATGGCTGACTACTTCGGACATTGGCTCAAGGTTGGCGCTGCTACCAAGAGCGAGAACCTTCCAAAGATTTTCTTCGTTAACTGGTTCCGTCGCGACGAAGATGGCCGCTTCATGTGGCCGGGTTACGGCGAGAACAGTCGCGTGCTCAAATGGATTTTTGATCGTGTTGATGGAAACGCAAACGCAACTAAGACTGCAATTGGCTACTTGCCATCTCCTGCCGACATTGATGTCTCTGGCCTCAACG
>JBAXUC010000078.1:0-7124 GCA_037129855.1 Actinomycetota bacterium
ATTGGTCGCGTGTTCCGTAACGAAGGAATCTCAACGCGCCACAACCCTGAATTCACGATGATGGAGCTCTACCAAGCATTCGCCGACTACACCGACATCATGGACCTCACCGAGGTTTTATTCGTCAATGCAGCAAACGATGCCACCGGTTCATCCACTGTATTGATTGATGACATCCCCGTTGATCTTGCTAAGCCATGGCGCAGAGTGCGCATGATTGACCTTGTGAGAGAAGCGACCGGAGTAGAAGTACACCCGTCGCAACCACGCGAACAGCTTGTGACGCTTGCTGAAAAACACGGCGTGAAAGTTCTGCCACATTTTGGGTCTGGAAAAATCATTGAAGAACTCTTTGAAGCAACATGTGAAGCCGCACTACGTGAACCAACATTTGTTACAGGCCACCCCGTGGAAATCAGCCCACTCGCTCGTGTTGACCGCAATGACCCACACCTCACAGAACGATTCGAATTGTTTGTTGGTGGACGTGAATTAGCAAATGCATATTCAGAGCTCAACGACCCTGTTGAACAACGTCTTCGTTTTGAGGACGAACAAAAGTCAAAAGACGCTGGCAATGCAGAAGCCGGCACGGTGGATGAAGACTTCTTGCGTGCAATGGAATACGGAATGCCCCCAACCGGCGGCCTCGGTATCGGCATGGACCGCTTAGTAATGTTGATTGGCAACGCTCAATCAATTCGCGACGTCATCTTGTTCCCAACACTTCGCCTGGAGGCTTTCTAATGTCAGATCACGCATGGGGTGTTGGTATCGCAACACTCGATTCACATGGAGCAACACTAGAAGTGCGCTTTCGCACTGTCGGTCTCGGGAAGTTCTCCCCTGCTGATGCACCATCACATCAACCAAGCGTTGATACAGATCGTGATCGTGGCGTCGCTTTTGAAGCCGTGATAGTTCAGATTGAAATCTCTGCTGCACCTACTAGTGCAGCAGATGTGTACTTGCGCCTCAACTTATTGTCACAGCGCTTTGTCAAGCCACGCACCATCAACCTTGACGGTGCATTCGGTCTACTCCAGAACGTTGCATGGACTTCACGCGGCCCTGTTGCTGTAGAGGCTCTGGAATCAGTGGCATGGAATCTTGCACAACGCGGCGAACATCTTGTCGTGCACGGTGTTGACAAATTTCCTCGCATGACTGACTACGTTGTTCCCTCTGGTGTTCGCATTGCAGACGCCAGTCGCGTTCGCCTTGGTGCCCACCTTGCACCGGGCACAACAGTGATGCATGAAGGTTTCTGCAATTTCAACGCCGGAACATTGGGAGCATCAATGGTGGAAGGCCGCATCTCTGCTGGAGTCATCGTCGGTGATGGCTCAGACATTGGCGGCGGCGCGTCAATCATGGGAACGCTCTCTGGTGGCGGAAAAGAAATGGTCACCATTGGTGAACGGTGCCTCCTCGGGGCAAATGCAGGTATCGGAATCAGCCTTGGTGATGATTGCATCGTGGAAGCTGGCCTTTATGTCACTGCTGGCACAGTTGTCATTGACCCGTCGGGTTCCAATGTGAAAGCGAAACTTCTTTCTGGTCAGTCGAACTTGCTGTTCCGTCGAAATTCATTAACAGGCGCAGTCGAAGTCATCGCGCGCTCAGGTTCATGGGGTGGCCTTAACGCCGACCTTCATAAGAACTAATGACACCTGACGAACTTGAAACCCTGATTACTGCGCGTCGCAGCAGCCTGTTGATTGATGCGTCACGTTCCATCGATGATGCAATCATTCAGCGATTAATTTCTGTTGCACAATGGGCGCCGAACCATAAGCGCACCTGGCCACTTCGTATTGCTGTAATTACAGGAGATTCGCGTAGCACCCTTGGCAACACCATCGCTGATGCCATGGCCGCCCAGGGGGACGAAGGGATGAAAGTCACAAAAACTCGTGGAAAATTCATGCGTACGCCCACTGTCATGGTTATTGCCGCAGCCATAGGTCATAGTGACAACGAAACAGAGGAGAACAAGTACGCAGTTGCAGCCGGAATACAGAACATGTTGTTGATGGCCGAGTCTTTTGGACTTGCAGCGTTGTGGGGATCTCCGGCAAAAGGCGCGAACGACGCAATCACTGCGTTGTGTTCAATGAAACTCACAGACCATGTGATGGGCATTGTTTATCTTGGCTGGCCAACACAGTCAGTCGGAACTCCCGAACGTCCTACCAGTCAGGTCACTTACTTTACGTAATACAAAGTGGTCGCACCGACCAAAGCAAACTTCTAGTGAACTGAAAGTAAATTGCGCAACACAAGATGTCGGTTTCTTCATGGACATCTCGGAAAGTTTTTAGAATCGTGTAGGTGAATATTGCGGGAGTTCAGGAGAAATTGTCCAATCCCCAACGCGATACTGCACTCGACGGACTACGTGCTCTTGCAATTCTCCGTGTCATCACATGGCATGCCAGCGGATGGTCTTGGACCACATGGATCATCTCGTCCGTTCCCGCAATGTTTGTTGTCACCGGCGCACTCTTGGCGCGTTCGTTACAGAAGGCGTCTGCATCTCAAACTCTTTGGAAACGTTTCAAACGACTACTACCCCCGTTGTGGTTCTATTCCCTTACCGTTTACCTACTGTCTCTTCACTTTGAAGTTCGCACATCTGCAGTGTGGACATTCTTTTTTCCTTTTGGCCAACCAACTTCTCTGATTGCGAGCCAGTGGTTCACGTCAGCAATGTGGTACCTACGGGCATACGTATGGGTTCTCATACTTGCCCCATTTATCTATGCATTGACACGTAAATTCAAATCAATCATTCCCATGTCAGGAATGATCGCTGTAGTGGCGTTGGGAGTGTTGAACATCGACACCGCCGGATTCGGCTGGGCAGTCGGCGACATTGTGTTGTATTCCACCTGCGCAGCAGCAGGAATGGCGTGGCTCGTAAATGGACGACCATCACCACGCTCTCTTCACTTCACAGCAATTATATTTCTTGCAGGAGCATGCGGGTGGTTACTGTTTCGACAACCGCTCGATGGTGTCGTCAACAACGATCATGTTCTACATCTCTTCGTCGGCGGCTTCTGGACAGCTTTCCTCTTGCATTTTCCAAAGACCTTGTCATCATTTTCGACCTCTGTCGTGTCTCGATTTCTCAACAAGTACCCGCTCAGCATCTATTTGTGGCATTCCATGACAGCGTGGTTTTTCTGGCAATTGGTACCACATAAGATCCCAACAAACGTCCGGGTTCTATTGATTATTGGCCTCACATTCGCTGCATTGCCCGTTGTTACATACATCGTCGGACTTTTCGAGCAGAGAAAAACTGATTGGTTCACTGTTCTCCAGGTTTCTCCACGAATTGTGCTCGCGGCAGTCACTGTGACGGCCATCGGTGTTGGCCCAATCGGTAACAGATTGGATTTCGTTCGTTCACCGTTGAATCAACCTCTTCCACCTTCGGCCGCCCCAAAGGTTGTGAAGATCGAAATTGAAGATGACGTAGAGGATTTTCTTGATTCTTCGGCCTTCAAAGACAATTCGTGGTCAGTACGCGAAACCGAAATGCAATCAATCTTGGATAATCGCACGAAGGAAATGGGGCTTGAATCAGCACGGGCAATCGTCGTTACCAAAGATGGTCATCTGTGGCGTGGAATTTCAGGAGGCATGAAGACTTTTGATCAGCCAAGCCTGATTGGCAGTCTGACCAAAACATTTACCACCACGTTGATTATGCAATTGGTTGAGGAGGGTCTCATTTCTCTGGATGATCCTGTGGGTGACATGGGGATGGGATTCAAACACGGCCAAATAACCATTCGTCAACTTCTCACCCATACATCTGGACTCTCAAAGTACAAAACAAATAACGGATATGTTGCAAAAGGCACGACGCCAATGGATGTGCTCAAGTACGTGAGTAAACAACCACTCCGATCCCCGCCTGGTTCCTACGTTGACTATTCAACGACAGGATTTTCACTTCTTGGGCTGATTCTCGAACAAAAGACCGGTAAGACATTTGAAGAACTTTTGCGCAGCAGAATTACCGATGCGCAGGGTTACAACATCTCTACCTTTCGGGGCGACTACGGAAGCATCGGATTTTCAACAGGTGGAATCATTATGAAAATGGACGACCTGGCCGATTGGACACGTCGCTATTTCTTTGACCGAGTTACTACGAAAGAAACGTGGGATTGGGCAATGCGAGATACCACCGGTGTGGGTACGCATGGTTATTGCCCCTGCCGCAACAAGTCGTTCTTAGCGCTCGGTCATATCGGCGGAAGAACATTTGCATCTGTTGATGGTGACGGAACTGTAGTGATCATCGATACAACGGGAATTCTTGTCCTTGGCAATTACAAGAAGACTCAAACATTTGCCCAAGAACTACGTCTCGTTGCGGGCGGTGGAAAGAAATACCTGTACCCATGATGAAAACTATTTCACGACTTCACCAACGCACCCTGTACGCCGTAGCAGTCGTTCCCGGACTCTTGTTCATGCTCTTCCTCGAATGGCAATCGAGTGAGAATCCATGGGGATCACGTCGATTCACATTGTTCGACGATGCAATGATTTCAATGGATTACGGGCGAACACTCGCAAAGACCGGAGAAATGGTCTGGTTTCCTGGCGCGCCCCGAGTACAGGGATTCACTAACCCATTATGGACACTCTGGATGGCCTTCGTTCACCTTGTTGGCTTTGACGGATCATCCGCCGCCTTAGTGATTTCACTCACTGGAGTTCTGTTCATTCTTGCCTCGACCTGGATCATCTTTGATTTAGTGCACACCCATAGCGTCGGTAATAATCACCTGATTGCAGTTCTCTCAGCAGGTTCGCTGCCCTTTCTGTATCCGCTTACGTACTGGACACTTCGAGGGATGGAAGTGGGAGCGCTCACATTCTTTTGTCTCCTTCTGTTACGTGCCACCGTCAATCACATTCGTGACGGCAGAGTCCGCATCCAATATTCAATGGTTGTTCCAATCGTTCTTGGTATCGCCACACGATTTGATTTCGCAATCTTTTGTGTAGTTGCGGTTGCAGCACTTCTGCTGTGGGGGCCTGCCTACATAAAAATGCGGCTTGTTGCCCTGTACGGCCTGATCGTTGTGGGCACCGCTGGAATGGTGTGCCTTGCACAAAAGTTGTACTGGGGAAGTTGGTTACCGAACACGTATCACCTGAAAATGGATGGTGTATCACCGATTGACCGAATCTCACGCGGCCTGGCCTCTAGCGCTAAAACTTCAGTGCTATTCGCAATCATTGCAATCGCCGTTTGTAGCCAATTACGGTCAACAGAGTTCCATCGGCGAGTTGTTCTCATTGCATCAGCAATGTTTGTGGCGATGGCTGCGTACGCCGTATACATCGGAGGCGACGCATGGGAAGGCGAGATGCTCAATCGCTTCTACGCCACAATTGTGCCCCTAGTTCCCCTCATTGTCGGATTGTCTTTTAACACTCTTCGCAAACGAATTACTCCAATCTTCATTTCTCTTGCAGTGGTAGTCACCTCAATTGGTGCAGGTGTCACAGTTAATCCGTTCGGATTCTCCAACAAACACTTCTATATTGTCGCCGGCGTATCAGTAGTCATTGCGCTCGTCATCTGCGTTTTCTCTTTCATCCCGCGTGATGGATACGTTGCCGGAGCAGTAGTTGCGGCAGTGTGCCTCATGGTCAGTACGTATCCGATGGCGCAACAGCAGAGACACAGTGACCTACTGCTTACGCGTACCAATCTTTTTGTCACCGAATCAGTTGAAACCATGCGCGACACGACTGAAGTGGGCGCCAGTATCGCCACCATCTGGGCCGGTGTGCCTGCCTATTATTCGCATCGAACAATGCTTGATCTCCTTGGCAAGAACGACACGTTCATTGCAACTAGTGCCCCTCATGGTGCCTTTTTCCCCGGGCACAACAAGTGGGATTACAACTACAGCATTGGCGAGTTACAGCCAGATGTGATCTTTCAAATTTTTGATCGCGGTTTGGAAAAAGACCTTCACCAACGAATCACGAATTGGGGATACAAAAAAATGTGTCCCAGCACGGGCACATTTGGTTCACGTGGTTACTACTACCGCACAAACAGCAAGCAAATTAAGTGGGATTCGCTAGAAGAATGTTTGTAGACCCATCAACGCTTGATTAATTCAGCAAACCATTCATCAGGGTTTTCAATACGGCCACGCAATGAATCCCACGTGCGCGAGATTCCGTCTCGGCCACGTTGCGGGTGGGAAGCAATATGGTCAGCAACAGCTTGGGAACGATTCAGAACTTCACTGTCGGCAACCACCTCTGAAACAAGACCAAGTTCAACCATGTCAGCGCCCACAATGCGATCACCCACCAGAACTACGCGGTCTGCGACTGCTTGAGAATGTTTGAGATGTAACCAGGCCTGACACATTGGGGCTGGAACACCCATTGCAATTTCACCTACTTGCAGAAAAGACGATTCTCCGGCAACAACAATATTTGCGGCCAATGCAAGGGCTGCACCTGCGTTAATGGCATACCTTTCAAGAGCTACCACTACAGGCACGCGGCACTTATAAATTGCAGCGTGCACTTCTACCCACGCGGTCAACGGTTCATTCTTTAGGTCTGGGCCTGCGATTTTCAGATCGATACCGCTGCAGAATGCTCCGCCAGAGCCAGACAACAAGATGCATCCAACATCAGACGGAACGTTCAGAAACGCATCGCGCAATTCAACAGCCAATTGCTGTGTGATTGCATTTTTTCGGTCTGGTCGATTCAGAACAATGTCGAGACGATTCCCCACTCGCTCAACATGCACAATGCTTTCAGTTGACATGATTTACCCCACCCTTGCTGACATGCCACCATCAACTGGCAACAAAACTCCCGTAATAAATTTCGCATCGTCCGAGGCCAGGAATAGGACTGCATGCGCTGTGTCCCAGGCCGTCCCCATTTTTCCGTTAAGCGGGACACGAGCACTGCGAGCAGTTCGTGTTGCTTCCACGGTCTGGCCCGTATTTTCGGCAATTCCGCCGACTGCCATCGGTGTGTCCATCAAGCCTGGCAACACTGCATTACAACGAATCCCGTATTTGGCATTACTGAGCGCAGTATTCAAT
>JBAXUC010000079.1:0-6962 GCA_037129855.1 Actinomycetota bacterium
GTTCTATGACCTCGGTGGTTTCAAGTTCACACCCGATATTCCGAATGGAACTCCACCAGTTGGTAAGTGTGATGCACTAACAGCCATTGACACAAAAATGACCTCAGATACACCAATCGATACTGCAAACCCATCTGTGATGATTTTGGAGTGGGCAATCGGTGCCAAGTGTTACGGCGTGGCACCAAAGAACATTCCGTGGGCACCAGCCGCGAGTGACTTTGATATCCAGGTTGAGCCATCAGGCCCAGGTGGAAACTCCGCTCAGAAGATTCGCATCACGCTTTCTTAGAAATCTTTGCTTGCATAGCGGCAATCTTTTCCGCAAACCACGGCTGCTTCGTGCTCCACAGTTGAGGCACGAGTTCACGCTCGACTGCTTCAGGGTGCGTGACAACGTCTGCCATGTCTTGAATAGTTTTCTTCACGCTCTCTAGCAACGGGCGCGGAACACTTGCAGCGCGTGCAGCCATCTTTTGGGCTTCAATCAGCAATTGATCATCATCAACGCATTTCCACACAAGACCAATTCGCTCTGCTTCTGCGCCATCAAGAACTTCACCAAACACCACAGTTGCAAAAGCATTTTGTGGTCCGGCGATACGGCGCAACATCCACGTGTGTCCACCACCTGGGTGAATACCGATTTGCAAGAAGCGAGTATCAAACTTTGCACGACGTGCAGCGATGCGAACATCACAGCCAAGTGCCAAGTTCATACCTGCACCAACAGCTGCACCGTTCACCGCTGCAATTGTTGGTAACGGGCTGCGAGCAATACGCAAGAACCCTTCGTAAATCGTGCCGAGACTTTGTCCCGATGCCGTAGCAAGGTTGCCAAGGTTCGCGCCAGCACAGAACGCTGGGGCAGTTCCAGTAACAACAATGGCGCCGATGGAAGGGTCACCTTCTATCGTGTCCATTGCGGCGAGAATTTCAGCCACCATCGGTGCTGTCAATGTGTTTCGCTCGTCAGGGTTGTTCAAGGTCAGGGTTGCGACGCCGTCAGTAACGGTCAGTAATACAAGGCTCATGGTTGCTAGTTTCGCACACCGGCCTAGGTATTTTCCCCTTCGGTCGCCTACGGTGAAGGCATGACTACAGACGTTGTTTTATACGAGGTGAGCGAGCGCATCGCCACCATCACCATGAATAGGCCTGCGGCCCGTAATGCCCTCAGCAGCGAAGTGTTGAAATTGCTTCCAGCACTCATGAAGACAGCCGACAAAGACGACTCTGTCGATGTCATCATTCTCACGGGCACAGACCCAGCGTTTTGCGCAGGTCTCGACCTCAAAGAACTCGGAGACACTGGTGGCAATTTGCGCGGCACTGGTGCAGATGGCTCAAAGAATTCGTCGGGAGCCCGTGGTCCCTTTCCACGTGTGAAGAAGCCACTCATTGGCGCCATTAACGGAGTTGCCATCACCGGCGGTTTTGAACTGGCATTGAATTGCGACTTTCTCATCGCATCAGAGAACGCAAAATTTGGTGACACTCATTCCCGCGTTGGCGTGATGCCAGGTTGGGGTCTCACCGTGTTGTTGCCTCAAGCAATTGGTGTGCGCCGTGCTCGCGAAATGAGTTTCACAGGCAACTTCATGTTGGCTGACGAAGCATTGACATACGGGCTTGTCAATCATGTAGTGCCGCATGTTGATCTCATGTCATTCACTCGTTCCATCGCCCTTGACATCATTGGCAACGAACAAGACGGCGTACGTCAGATTCGTTCCACATATGCAGGCCATGCCGCAGAGAAAAAGAAATGGGAACGCGAATCAGAAGACGGTCGCGTGTGGCGTAAAGCGCAATTTGATCCGAAAAAGGTTGAAGAGCGTCGCGCCAAAATTATGGAACGCGGACGCAAGCAATAATTGCTATTCGGCGTCGCTGAACATTTCAGCAACAGCACTAACTTCAATACCTCCACGAGGGCGTTGCGTAAGGTGCACACGTACTGCATGCGGCTTGGCAGTTTCCATCACTTCAGCTGCAATTTCAGCAGCTAACGCTTCAGCAAACACGGCGCGATCACGGAAACCCCACAAGTACAACTTGAGGCTCTTTGACTCGATGCAAAATTCATTTGGCTCGTATTCAATAACAACTGTTGCAATATCTGGCTGTTGCGTTACTGGACAGATTGATGACAATTCATCAGTAGTAAACGTGACAGAAGAAACATGCGCAGGTGCTGGGAACACTTCCACGTGTGCAATGGCATGGTGAACTGTTTGACCGAGAACGGTGAGTGCAGAGGTATCGCTCATGCCATAAAGGCTACGGGGGTTACTGCAAATCAGCTGGCAACAGAGACGACAATGACACCAATGGCCGTGGGCCAACGTGTGAAATCACTTCCGCGGCAGCAATGGCGCCAATGCGAGCACAACTGGTGAGGTCTTTGCCCTGCGTCAATCCACGCAAGAACCCGGCAGCAAAGAGGTCACCAGCACCAGTGGTGTCTACCACGGCTGCAACTGGCGCTGCAGGAACAGTGTGAATGTCATCGCGAGTCACCACAACTGATCCTTTTTCACTGCGCGTGATAGCAGCAATGTAGCAATCACGACGTAAGAGTTCTACTGCTTCATCAAAATCCGCTGTCTCATAGAGAGACTTCAATTCATCTTCATTGGCAAACAAGACATCAATGTCATTGCGCACCAATGATTGGAAATCTGCACGGTGGCGATCAACACAGAACGAATCAGACAATGTCAAAGAAACCACTCGGCCATGCGCGTGCGCAACGGCTGCTGCCTGGCGAAACGCATCCTTTGCTTCATCCCGATCAAACAGATAGCCCTCGAGATACAACACTGCACCTGCAGAAATAATGTCTGCATCAAGGTCTGAAAAAGATAACTGAGTAGAAATGCCGAGGAATGTGTTCATGGTGCGCTGGGCGTCTGGCGTGACCGCAATAATGCAACGTCCTGTTGGCACTGAAGAGTCTGGTGCTCCGCTGCGGAAATCAACACCAACAGTTTTCATATCTGCTGCGAAAACATCACCGAATTCATCGTTGGCAACCTTGCCAATAAATGCAACGTCTCCGCCAAGGCTTGCAATACCAGCAATTGTGTTTGCACCGGAACCCCCACTGGTTCGTGTGCTGGCACCGACCGCAGTCGATAACTGCACAGCTCGATCAGTCTCAATAAGCGCCATCGAGCCCTTCACCATGTCGTGTGAGGCAAGAAAAGCGTCATCAACCATGGCAATCATGTCAACAAGAGCATTGCCCACCCCGACCACGTCGTACAGAATTCCCTCTTTATTGGTGAGAGAAGGAATATGGGCGGTGAAAGGATGACTACGTGGCACGGTTCTCTACGGTAGTCGCACTGCATCCCCCACTAACCTTTATTGGGTGAGCCACCTCAATAATCCCTTTCGTCTCCCCCGCACCGTTATGCCTTCGCGCTACGAGGTGTCTCTGACCCCAGATCTTGATGCTGCGTCGTTTACGGGCACAGCTCTCATCTCTGCTGAGGCAACAGAAGCAGTATCCGAAATTGTTGTTAATGCGATTGAACTAGAGATTGCATCGGTCACCGTCAATGGCACCTCTGCCTCGTTCACACTTCACGAAGAATCAGAACGCCTCATTATTAGTGCAGACGTTGCGCAAGGCCCTTGCGACATTGCAATTTCATTCACTGGCATTCTGAATGACAAATTGCGTGGCTTTTACCGTTCAACATTTACTGATGACTCTGGTGTTGTTCGCACCATCGCCACCACGCAAATGCAATCCACCGATTGCCGCCGTGCATTCCCCTGCTTCGACGAACCTGATTTCAAAGCCGTGTTCACTATTGACCTCACCATCAAGAGTGAGTTCCTTGCTGTGTCAAACAGCAGCGAAACAAAACGTGAAGCTCTAGCAAATGGCCTCACACGTATTTGGTTTGCAGACACCATGATCATGTCCACCTATTTGGTGGCGTTTGTTGTTGGACCACTAGAGGCAACCGAAACAGAAATGGTGGGCGACATCGCAGTGCGCATCATTCACGTGCCCGGAAAATCTCATCTCACCGAATTCGGTATGCGCGCTGGCACCTTCGCCCTTGATTGGTTTCAGACCTACTACGGAGTTCCCTACCCAAGCGACAAGGTAGACCTTCTTGCTCTGCCAGACTTTGCTGCTGGTGCAATGGAGAACGTCGGATGCATCACTTTCCGTGAAGTGCTGCTGCTTGTTGACCCTGAAACATCAACACAAGTCGAACAAGAACTTGTTGCGCTAGTTGTTGCCCATGAACTTGCACACATGTGGTTCGGTGACCTTGTCACCATGCGTTGGTGGAATGGCATCTGGCTGAACGAAGCATTTGCAACATTTATGGAATATGCAGCATGCGATGCATTCATGCCGCAGTGGCAACTATGGACCACCTTTGGTCTTGACCGCAGTGCCGCTTTCGATGTTGACTCGTTGCACTCAACGCGCACCATCGAGTTTCCTGTTAACTCCCCTGCTGATGCAGATGGAATGTTTGATGTGCTCACGTATCAAAAGGGCGGCGCCATCTTGCGCATGCTCGAGCAATACATTGGGCCTGACAGGTTTCGCGCAGGTGTCAGCCACTATTTGAAGACACACGCATACGGCAACACAGAGACCAATGACCTGTGGGATGCAATTGAGCATGTCGTCACCACTGATGGTGGCCCTATCGTGCCAGTACGACGCCTGATGGACTCATGGATCTGGCAAGCCGGATACCCGTTGATTTCAGTACGCATTAAGGGAAAAGAACTGGTGCTGTCGCAGCGTCAGTTCACATTCGACAACAGTCCTGATGCCACATTGTGGGTTGTGCCCATCCACGTGCGTATCGGAAGCACAACAAGCAAGGTTTTGCTTGAGACAGACGAAATGCGTATTCCACTCTCAGACACCGCAGCCACCATTGTGGTTAATGCCAACGGCCCAGGGTTCTTTCGTGTTGAATACTCTGCTGATCTCTTGCTGCGTATCACCGGTTCAACGTTGTCGTCGCTCGACACTCTCGAGCGCTACAACTTGGTGGATGATGCCTGGAACGCCGTCGTTGCGGGCGCCATGAGTTCAGATGCCTACATCACATTCCTGCAGGGCTTCACTAACGAACGTGACCTTGCTGTGTGGCAGACAATTGCAGCATCGCTCAAGTCTCTATCACGCATTGTGCCAACAGAATCTGAACCAGCATTTGCATCTTTCGTCAAGACATTGGTTACTCCTGCACTCGCCCACTTCGGATGGAAACCAGTAGCTGGCGAAGAAGACTTGGTCGCAAAACTGCGCGGCCTCATTGTTCAACTTTTGGCTATTTACGGAAAAGATGCCGATGCACAGCGCCAATGCCGTGACATCTTGTTCAACAACACCGTTACTGAACCAGAACTTGTCGCTGCTGCAACAAACGTGGTGGCAGCTACTGGCGATGCCACAGATTACGAATGGTTTCTTGGTCGCTATCGCAATCCGTCGACACCGCAAGAACAAATTCGCATGCTGTACGCACTTGCTGAGTTTGACAGTGCCGAGCTGATCGCCCGCACATGTGATTTCGCACTTACCAGCGAAGTAAAGACCCAGAATGCCCCGTTCCTACTGAATCGTTGTATTGCAAACCGTCAGCACGGAGAACAGGCATGGAAATTTGTTCGACAGAACTGGCAACACGCAAATGATGCATTCCCTGGCAACACCATTATTCGTATGGCAAGCGCAACGTCTACGTTGAACTCAGATGCAATGGAAATAGATATCCAGTCGTTCTTTTCTGAACACCCCATCGCACAGGCCAGCAAGACGCTTGATCAAGTTCTTGAGCGTCAGCGCGTCAATACGGGTCTTCGCCGTCGTGAAGCAGACATCGTTGCTGATGCACTAAAGGCATAACATCGCCTTTCTTCCCGCCTCTGCAAGCTCTGACGCAAAGCTCCTCATCGCTACTCGTGGTGTGCGGGCATTTGTTGACGGCATTGCGTATGTGGTGTTACCCGCATTTCTGTTACACCTTGGGTTCTCAGGCGTGCAAATAGGCGCCGTGGTCACCGCATCGCTTTTAGGTTCAGCTGCACTTACCTTGGCTGTGGGTGTCACGGCACACCGTTTTTCTATTGAACGCTTGCTCGCCTATTCATCGTGGCTAATGGTTGTCACCGGAATCGCCTTTGGTCTCAGCACGCCATTCATTGTTCTGCTCATCGTGGCCGCCATCGGCACTATGAACCCAAGCGCAGGTGATGTCAGCGTGTTCCTACCGCTTGAACAAGCAACGCTGTCTAGCACCGTCTCTGACACTGATCGCACAGGTGTCTTTGCAGTCTTCAACTTGGTGGGCTCTCTTGTGGGTGCAGTCGGCGCACTGTGCGCAGGTATCCCAATTTGGCTTGCTACTTCAATGGGACATGACGCAGAAGTCGGCCGTCGCGCTGCTTTCGTGCTGTACGGCATCGCAGGGCTGTTGCTGCTGGCCATCTATTCACGTTTGTCGCCAGCCAGTCGCACACGCACCACGAAAGCTGATTCAGCACTTGGCACAGAATCGCGCAAGACCGTTTACACACTTGCTGCGCTGTTCAGTCTTGATTCATTTGGCGGAGGTTTTGCAACACAAGCCATCTTTGCGTTGTGGGTGTACCGCTGCTTTGATCTATCCCCTGGAACTCTCGGCGTTATCTTTTTCTCAGCAGGCATTTTGTCTGCATTTTCATCATTGCTGGCAGTACGAGTGTCTCGACGTATCGGACTCGTGCGCACCATGGTGTTCACACACATTCCGGCAAGCGTTCTGTTAGCCGCAGTTGTGCTTGCACCAAACGTGTGGTGGGCTATGGGACTATTCATCCTGCGTGGTTTGCTTTCACAAATGGATGTGCCCGTACGCACTAGTTATGTGATGGCAGTAGTACAGCCACACGAACGCGCAGCAGCAGCCAGTATCACGAATGTG
>JBAXUC010000008.1:0-28277 GCA_037129855.1 Actinomycetota bacterium
TTTTCGGTGATGATGATGGCTTGCGATGGGTCATCGATCATTCCGCTCCAGCGGATGTATCCACCGATGATGCCGAGCAAACGATCGCCGACTTCTTCTGAGTGAATGATGAGTTTCTGGTTACGCCCAAGCATTCCCTGTAGTTCTTTGTAGAACACTTTCAAGAAGGCGTCGGTGTCATCTGCGCCACTGAGTGGGCGATGGTGATACGGCATGTTCAGTTCTTCGTATGCGTGCAGGTTGTGGGGCGCAGCGATGATGGAGACCACGAGGTCGAAATGGTTCTCGCGCAGCCAGATGATCTCTTCTTGACGACGAACGCGGCGATGGTTGTCGCCGTATCCCCCTGGTCGCTCACAAATGGCAAGGCAATCCTTGATGACCCAGGTGAAATTACGAGGGGTAATTCCAAGGGCCCATTTTCCGCGAAGTTTCGGGGGCATTCAGGTCTCCTTGAAGTGTTGGCTCGGTCCGGCGGCGCAAAAACGCCGCACATCAAGTTACCCCAGCATCTGGCGTATGAGCCTCTGTTTACTGCGACGAATTTCACGATTTTCCCCGATATCGCAGGCCAGGGCCTCGCCGCGGGCTACGGCCATGATTCGCTCAAGGGTCGCTAGGTCGGGCGGGTAGGGGTCTGACAGCCAGCGGCGAAGAGCACGGTGGGCAAGAGGGGTTGGGGCGGCTGCCAATGCCACGGCATCGGTGGGGTCAATGTTTCGGGCCAATTCCTCGAGCAAATCATTGTCGTCGCGCAGGACATCGGCACTACGAACAAGAAGCGGCACGGGGTCTCGCAGTGAGATTTCTGTCATGAGCGGGAGAAGTTCGTTACGAACGCGATTGCGCTGAAATTTCGGGTCAGTATTAGTGGAATCAGTAACGGTGGCGATTCCAGCGGCAGCACAGACGGCGTGCGTATCACTGCGGCGCAATGCCAAGAGAGGCCGCGATACTCCAGGTCGCATAGCGCCAAGCCCTTGTGCCCCAGCACCACGCAACAAGTTGATGAGCACTGTCTCTGCTTGGTCATCGGCGGTGTGGCCAGTCATCACGTCGTCAGGCATGACGCCGTATCGTGCCGCACGAGCACGAGCTTCTAGGTTCGGCCCGTGTTCCACCTGCACCGATTGCACAATGACAGAAATGCCGAGAGATTCGGCAACGGGGTCGATTACTTCGATGTCACTGGCTGATTCAGCCCGCAGACCATGGTCAACGTGAATAGCAGTGACAATGAGCCCATGCGCGTGAGCTAACAGCATGAGCGCCATTGAGTCGGGACCGCCCGAAACAGCGCATGAAACCGCTGTTCCAGCAGGAGGAAAAGTGCAGCGACGAAGTAGTTCGTCGATCAAGAAAAGCTGTTACTTCTGCTTGAGGGCTTGGCGTTGACGGCGGTTGGGGTAGCGGCTGGCGCTGACCTTGGCTGCATAGCCGACAAATACAGCCACGACTGCCCCGACACTTGCGAGAAGAAGGATTACACCGATCCACCAATGCCATACATACGCTGCGAACATGTCCCCATCGTAGCCAATGACAGCCACTGCGACCTATTACTCGGTGGTCATTCCGATTCTGACTGTGGCTCAAAGCAGGCCAGGAGGCGGTCTGTGAAGCCTTCTGGCAGATGATCTCGCTTGGCCTTCACCCGAACAATGGTGCGCAATTCGGCATGGAATTCAAAGGCACCTTGGCAATCAGTGCATCCCGTGAGGTGGGCCATAATTTCTTCAATTTGGGCGTTGGGTAACTCTGAATCAAGGAACAATTCCAGTTCTTTCAGTGTTTCTTGGCAATTTGGCATATCGATGGCTTTGCTCGCTCTGGCGATTACTCGCCGGTTCCTTCAATTGTCACGGGCTCGACAATGAGCCCTCTGTCACGTGCGTACTCGTACAACATCTTTTGCATCGCTTTTCTTCCCCGATGCAGGCGAGACATCACGGTGCCCATTGGGATTTCTAGCATTTCAGCGATTTCCTTATAGGAAAAGCCATCGACATCAGACAAAAGTACTGGGATACGAAAATCCTCGGGCAGGGACTCCAGGGCATTTTTCACCTCGTCATCTGTGAACAGGTCGAGCATTTGGTCTTCGGCCGAACTACTGAGCTGCGATTGGTCAATTGAACCCAAACGTTTGTACAAAAAAAGTTCCTCGACATCATCGAGTTCGACTTCAGTGCCTTTACGTTTCTGTGCGTTGTACTTATTGATGTACGTGTTCGTCATAATACGAAACAACCACGCGCGCAAGTTTGTTCCCTCTTGGAATGTGTGAAACGAACGCCACCCTTTGACGTAGGTCTCTTGCACTAAGTCTTCAGCGTCAGAACGATTGCGTGTCATACGCAATGCGGTAGAAAACAATTGCGGCGCATATTGCATGGCGTCAGAAGTGAACTGTTCCTTTGCGCTCATTTTTTATGCGATGTGCTACTAATTGCGGCGTTGCTTTTTTGCTTTGATTGCTGCATCAACTGACAAAGTGAATCGCTCCATCAAATCAGCTAATACGTACCGTTCTTCTGGTTCAAAATCATTCATGACTGCAAACAAGATGGCGCGACGACGCTCATTGACTTCACCATGAATTCGACGGCCACGTTCTGTTGCAGCAATTGCCACAATGCGACCATCGCCTGAATGTTGCACGCGTTCGGCCAAGTTGTCTTTAATCATGCGTTGTACGGCACGGGTTGCAGTGCTGGGGTCGATGCGAAGATAATCAGCCAAGTCACCCATGCAGCATGACTCGACGGTGACGAGAAGTTCAAGCGCGTCCATTTGGCCTGGCTCAATTGCACTTCCGCCGATACCAAAGACGGCGTCGCGAGCTTGACTTGCGGTTGCGCCACGGCGGATTTCGCGCCACGCTCTTCCGATACGTCCAGCAATCTCACGATCGAGATCATTGGCGAAATCTGCCTGTGTCTTTGAGTTTGTCATGTACTTACTAGGGTACCCACATGGCAGACAATGAGATAGGTCAGGACAAACCCGAGACCCCCCTTGACGCGTTGGGAATTATGGCGAGCCAGCAGGCAATCGTCGGGCAAAACCTGCGTCAGGTCGAGATGTATACGCGGCGTGGTCTTTTGTCACTTCTGTGGCACGAACCAGATGGTGACGCTCAAAAGGTTGGCGTCGTTATGGTCGGTGGCGCCATGGGCGGAACCCTCGGGCCTGGCGACAGTTTGTTTCATGCATTAGGCGAAGCACTTGTCGCAGTAGGTGTTCCTTCTATACGTCTCAGTTATCGCAAACCGAACGACATGGATTCATGTTGTGTTGATACGGCAGCCGCTGTGCAGTTACTTGTGGGTAGCGGTGCTGATGCAGTGGTCATTATGGGGCACAGTTTTGGCGGAGCAGTCGCTATTCGCGTGGCAGTGGGCTTGTCGGAAATGGTGTGCGGTGTTGTCACATTTGCGACACAGTCAGCTGGCTGTGAAATAGCCGGTGGGCTTCAAACAACGCCGTTGCTGATGTTCCACGGCGACAGCGACTCCATATTGCCTCTCGAGGCAAGTGAAGTTGTACGAGCAATCGCTGGTACGGGAGACTTACATGTGATGCACGGAGATGATCATTTGTTAGCAAAAAGTCATGATGTGATGTTTTCCACCACGATGGAATGGCTGAACACAGTATTCGCCGGAGCCAATTCATGATTACTTCACCAAAGAATGTTGTTGTTCTACTGCTCGACAGTTTGAATCGCCACGAACTTGGCGCGTACGGCGGGGGCAACTTCGATACGCCAAACCTTGATCGTTTGGCCGCACGCTCCGTTCGCTTTACGAATCACCACACCGGTTCACTTCCGTGTATTCCTGCGCGACATGACATTTTGGTCGGCGCATGGGATTTCTTGTGGAAGCCATGGGGTTCTATTGAGTTGTGGGAAGAACCGATCACGGTTTCATTGCGTCGCGCTGGTGTTGTTACTCAACTCATTACAGACCACCCGCATTTGTTTGAAGTGGGCGGCGAGAATTATCACACTGACTTCACAGCGTGGAGCTATGAACGTGGCCATGAAAGTGATGCATGGAAAACCCGGCCAGATGCTTCATGGTTGGGTGCACCATCGTTTGGTCGCGGACATACTCATTACGACAACTCACGAGGCTTCTTCAAGGGCGAAGAAGACTTCCCAGGCCCCCGCACCATGCAAGCCACTGCTCGGTGGTTGTTAGAAGATGCACCAGTGCATCGCGCACAAGGCGAACGTTTTTTTCTGTTCGTTGACGAATTTGACCCGCATGAACCCTTTGATACGCCCGCTCGCTGGGCTGACAGGTACGACGACACATGGGAAGGCGAACACATGGTGTGGCCTCCATACGCAGTTGATGCAATTAAAGAGGGTGTCCTTACTGAACGCGATGCCGTGCAAATACGTGCGCAATACGGCGGCAAACTGTCAATGATTGATCATTGGTTGGGCAAAGTGCTTGATTCTCTTGACGCAACAAATGCCTGGGAAGACACTGTTGTTGTGTTGTGTACAGACCATGGTCATTACCTGGGCGATAAAGATGTTTACAACCGCGATGTATGGGGAAAGCCCGGCATACCGGTCTACAAGCCACTTGGCCACATACCAATGCTTATTGCATGGCCCGGAGTTGCTCCCGCTACGAATGATGCGCTCACCACGTCAACAGATATTCACGCAACGCTCGCAGATATTTTTGATGCGCCGATCAAACACACAGCACACGGTTCTTCGTTAGTTCCATTACTCAATGGCTCGTCAACAGAAGTCCGTGATTGGTTGCTCACTGGCGTGTGGGGCCGCGAAGTGCAATTAGTAACAAACGAATGGCGATACACACGCGGACCACAAGGCATCAACATGCCGCAAACAATGTGGTCAAACAGGTGGAGCACGATGCCCATCGGATCAATGCCTGATTTCAAAATGCCCATGCCTGATTCGCGCGCAGTTCTTGACTACATGCCAGGCAGCACAGTTCCTGTTATTCGTCAGCCATTCCGAGAAGGCGACATGTTGCCGTTTTGGGGCTATGCAAAACAATACGAAACGATGATGTTCCACCGCGGTGAAGACCCCGATGAAACTGTAAACCGTATTGACGACAGCATTGCTAAGGATGCAGAAGAGTTACTTCGTGTTGCATTGCATCAGGTGAATGCACCATCAGAACAATTTGAACGCTTAGCGCTGACTTAAGACAGTGATGTGCGTTGGCGGATTGCCAAAACACATAAAGCGACCAGTATCAGCAGACCTGCGATAACAGTTATAAGAATAAAACTGCCATGCGGCAAACTGAAATGCACTGCAATGTCACCTGTGACTCCAGAAGGAACAGTGATCATTGGCATGGCCCCGGCTAGTCCACTGAATGCAACAGTCTTCCCGCCGACAGTGATGCTCATGCCCGGCGTGATGGGGCGCGATAGCAAAGCTTTTCCACCAGTAGAAGATGTGATTGATGCACGGCCTGCGGTTTCCGTGACAATCAATCCGGCATCGCGGTAAGAGACAACTTTGCGCGTGGTTGTAGCAGTGTTTGTGTAGAGCACCCACGCTGGTTGTTCATATGACACGGTCCAGCCCGTGTGCACTGCAGCATCGAACCATTGTTGTTGCTGGCCACGTTGCACCATGATTGCGGTGATGCCCATGAGTTCGGTCCACGTCTTGCCAGTGGTGGGTTCAACGGTGAACAATGCAGTGGCTGTGCCTTCAGATGACCAACCAAACACTTGTGTTTGTAGGAGATTCTCTAGTCCTTCGTGAGGCATGGCGGAATAACCCGTGACAAATTCAGCGTCGATATTTGCTGCCTGAATAACGTTTCCGTCTGCCATTTCTGTTGCGGTAACGGCACCTGGGGCATTCGGGACTAAACGGAAGCGACCGCGTTTGCGTTCAATTGTCATTGCGCCAGCTAAGTCTGACTGCAAAACAAATACGCGATGGCCCGACAGCACTGAGTACTGATTCGCAATTGCTGCACGTGAGGCTGGAGCATTGCGATCACCAGGCATTGCTGGTGACGGACTTGCGAACATCAACCATCCGGTAGTTGCAACAATCGACACAACTAACAGCGGTGCAAAAACGCGTTGACCATACGTAAGGAAAATATGGTGTGCGATAGGTATTGCAATAAACAGCAATGCTGTCAACAGCATCGGGATTAATCGAGGCCGCAATGCAGTAAGTGCAAGCCATACGACAGGTGCGATCCATCGCCAGGTATGTTCAAATTGCATACGCGTTTTTCCAGACGTTGGTGCAGCTTGCAGGGCACGCATAGCCACCATCACTACAAGGAATGCAGCAAATGGTTGGAAGCGAAATGGCCAACGGGTGGGGCCAAGAATGCTTGGCCCCAGCATTCCAACACTGACAATTCCCGCAACAACTGCATCAACGCGAACGATGCGACGAACAGTTTGAGAAGTAACAACCCAGTACACAGCTAATGGCAACACCCATGTGATGTACGTGACGGGTTCAAACATGAATCCTTGGCCTGCGAAGCCATCAACGTATGGCTGAACAAAGGGCGAGAACGACAACACCAATGCATCAAGTTGATGTGTAAGAAACCCGTCATTAAACAAACCATGAGGCGCACGTGCTGCCCAGTCTGCAAACACTTGCGCAGATACCCATACGGGCGAGGACACCAATGCAGTAGTGACACATGCTGCTGTGTAGATCAGTGCTTCACGAGTTCGCCATGTGCGTATGAACAATTGCTCGAGACCAACGATTAAGGCAACAACACCGCCAGCAATCATGGCATGAGGCCAGCCGGCGCTCACCAATAAATAACCCGCTATAGGAATAAACGGTGCGAACCGGATTGAGCGACGAGTCCACCACACTGCTGCTACAAACCACGTGAACCACGAAAAGCCAATTAGTGCTGGGGTCCAGCTGCTTGCATCCCAATACAGAAGGTGCACGTTGAACGTGCAGAACAATGAAGCAGCGACAGACATGGACGGCAAAATAGCCAGTGCACGCGCCGCTACGTATGCTCCAATTGCAGCAATCACTAAGTACATCAGTGCAATCAACATTGCGCTGCGAGCCAGGTTGTCACCAGAGGCTGCGATCCAATCGCGCACACGGCTGACTGGGTTGAATACGCCGAATTGCACTTCGCCCGTAACCAGCGACAAGAACCATGACTTGGTAAACCCACCGAGAGCATTGATCCCGTAGCCATTGTGATGCAACGCCGTGAACACACCCATGTGTTGATGTTCGACATCGTCACGATAAAAGAAGTCCTGATTGCGTGCGTACATCATGAGCACGGATGCAATGGTGACTACAACTGTGGCGCTAAGGCCAGTGACTTCACGCTTAATAGCGGGGGAGGGCATCTCTATATTCTGGCACTATGGTCTTTGCCGTCGTGACCAAACGGACAATGGCGGCAAATATTTGCACAACAACTGCCTCGTTTTGACAAATACAACGCAGTCATGACCATCAACCCATTCTCGGGGTCTGTATAGAAATCCTGACCGCGATCAACTGCGTTCTGATGCGCAAGTTCCACAGCAGGCGACATGGGTCAGCCTGGGAATGCTTTTGGCGATAAGGCATCCCACGTAGCGGAATCAATAATGCCTAATTGCTGAAGACCCTTTTTACCTTGAAATGCGTACACGGCTTTCGCCATAGCTGGTCCGAAGTAACCGTCAACACTGACTGAGTAGCCGGCAGCTCGCAGTTGTTTCTGCATCACAGTGACTGCACCGCCTGTATCGCACTTTTCAAGAGGCAATGACACGGCAGCGAAGTAGCCCGTGCATTCAGCAGAGAGTGAAACATTGATGTCACCTTTACTTGGCGTGCAACCAGTTTCTTCCACGTACGTGAGCGACTTATTGGTTTGCCAAATAATGCACGCGACATCTTTCGGTGGAATTTCTGCCAATGTGGCTGGTCCTGCATTTGGCACGTAACAACTCAGAGCAAATCGGGTGAGTGGTTTGTCGCGTTTGCAGATTGCAGGTGATGTCCACTTGTCACCAACTAGGTGATAGAGGCGAGTCTGAGCACAGCCTTCCTTCGGGCAATTCCAGGTGTCTTGGTCTGTGTCGCCCATAGCCCACGTTGTGGTGCAGAACTCAAGCTTGACTTTTTCGCCATAACTGGCACCCACTGCTTTGTTGTCGCACGTAACTGCCTGCTCGCCTGAGGCCGGGTTAAAGATCTCTGCGACCGTAGTGGTCGGCGCTGAAAGCGTTGTTGAAGTTGCTGCAACATTGGCACTAGTCGAGTCTGACGATGCAGATGAACCGCCACACGCAGTCAAAATCAACAGGGCTATAGGTACTAAACGCTTCAACATGATGCATTGAAGCCTAGTGGTCTACTTGCGGCGGTGCATTTCCATAGCGCCGCGGACGGTGACCCATACGGTGATTGCTTCAACAAAGAGTGAAGCAAGACCCAAAGGTTCACCCCAGTTACCAATATCTTCAGTTGCATTGGGCATACCAACGGTGCGATTGATGATGAATCCAGCGAGAACTGCAATGGCGAGAGCTGCGCTTGCATACATGGCACGTTTGTCATTTCTTGTTGAGTTGATTTCTGCAAGAACTAAAGAAGCGGCAATAACAAGTACGTATCCAACACCGAGGTAGCGAGTCTCTGCCCACTTACCTGGGAGGTCAAGAACGTGAATAAGCGCGATTGAAAGCAAGCCAACAACTGTGGCGCCACGACGGAGCGGGTTTTCATCAACGGTGTTTTTGTCAATTGTTTGGGGTGAAAGGGTTTGTGTGTAACTCATAAAGGCAGGGTAGGCATTCCGTACATACGATCTCAGCTTGTTTCTGATTATTAGCCCTAGGTTTACCAAGAATTGGATGAACCCTTACGATGTTGTGACGGGCATCACTTTATATCGGTGTGATTGTGAAAAGGTATTTAAATGCTTCGCGTGTCAGTGGTGGGTAATTCAGGTTCTGGTAAGTCAACGTGTGCGAAAAAGATTGCTCAAATACTCGGCGTTCCACATATTGAACTTGATTCAATACATCACCTAGAACATTGGGAACCAATTTCTCCGGAGAAATTTCACAGCCTGCTTGTCGACATCACCGCCCAAGCAGGCTGGGTCATTGATGGCAATTATCGAGCAGTTGTTGTCGAGGGCCCCGTGTGGGAACGAGCCGACAATGTCGTGTGGCTCGATTTTTCTCGCAGTGTTGTGATGAGACAAATCATCTTTCGCAGTGCGCGGCGATTCTTTTTTCGGCAAGAACTCTGGAATGGAAATAGAGAGACTCTGAGAAATCTGCTCTCGTGGGATCCTCAAAAGTCAGTCATTCGGTGGGCGTGGACTCAACACAATGAATATAGAAGTCGCTATACAGACGCTATGAATTCAGCCGCTTATGACCACATCACATTTGTACGTCTGACAAGTCGTGTTCAACTCAGAACATGGTTGAACAAAATTGATTCAAAGAAGTAAATGGAGCCCAAGAGGGGAATCGAACCCCTGACCTACGCATTACGAGTGCGTTGCTCTACCGACTGAGCTACCTGGGCAGGAGTTTCACTTTATCTCTCGGGCAACTATGTCCCTCGGCTGCACATACAAAAGGGGCCGGGTAGCGAACTACCCGGCCCCTTTTGAAAGATATTTCTATTTCGAAATCGTGATCTTGATCTTGGTCGTTGTGGTCTTTTTAGATCCCTTCGGAGTCACCTTGACACTGATGGTGCAGGAGCCAGGAAGCAGTGCCTTCACAGACAGTCCAGATACTGAGCAGAACTTCTTCGTTGTCACAGCAACAACAAGCACCACTTTGGCGTATGGGGGAAAAGAGACCTTCGCCGTCTTATTGATAGTGGTGAAAGAAGTGACTTTGCCCTTCTTCATCACCGCAACCTTTGAGACAACTGTTGGTGTGTACGTGTTGGTGTTGGTGTAAGTGCCGTTATTGCTGCCGGTGTTGGCACCGGTATTGGCTGAAGAGGCCGAAACAGTACATGGTGCGTTGTTTACCTGTACACAAATTGTTTGCGAACCGACAGCTCCTGTTCCGCGTACGCGGTACTTCGTAGACGCAGATGGACACAGCACCAATGTGGCTTGTCCGTTTGAAGCAGAAGTAGTTGTCATGATGGCGGAACAACCTGCATTTGCTCGCACACTCATTGCGCGAACAATTGAGGCCTTGCTGACCAGATCAACCGATGCTGCTGTAACTCCACCATCTTTACAAATGTCTGTCACCTTTGCGGTTGAAGCAACAAGTCCACCAGTATCACAACTGGTTCCTGGCTTGACTACCTCAACTGTTTCAGTCAGCTTGTTGATGGGGTTACCGTCACCATCTTTCAATGTTGAGGTCAGCGTTACGGCACCATTGGCATCTGGCTTTACGTTATTTGGATCTGTACTGCCAGCTGGCAATGCAATTTTGATACCTGCCATGAATGGCATCTGGACGGTGTCAGTAATTGCTACAAAATCCTTCTTGACCGTTTGGCTCAGATCTCCATCGTCGTACACAACATCTGCGTCATATGCAGCCGAACTTGCCAGAGGATTGAATGATGGGAAGGTTACTGATCCGTCGACACCTGTTGCATACTTCGGAGGCGCAACGAAGCAGTATGCACAGTTCATTTGACCCAAATAACCATTCGTATCTTTTGGTCGTGATGACCATGTAGAGGTGCTTGTTCCTGAGTTTTGATACGCATACGAAAGGTAGTTGTTCTTTAATTGCACCGTTGCGTTTGGAACCACAGTGCCATCTGGCATCGTGACTGTAATTTTTCTTTGAACGATTGCTGGAGCATCGGGAACAGTGATTATTACATCGCCACTGTCGCCAACAATCACGGTGATAGATGCGGCTTGGAGAGTCGCCCCTGAAGCAAGACTTCCTGGTATCGCTGCTGGTGTTGTTGTTCCACCTGCAACAGTTGTTGAGGTTGTTGTCGACGTTGGCTGTTGACCATTGGTGCAGGTTGGCGGACACGATGTTGGTAGTGACAATGTGAATGTCACGGGACCGGAAGTAACTGTAGAGCGCGCATAACCGGTGTCATCAGTGGTCAAAGTACTGCTAGCACTGCTACTCAAAGTTCCAGGAGCATCAGGCGCTGTCCAGCGAACTGATACGCCCTTCAATAATTCTCCTGCGGAGGTTTTGACGTTCAGGCCAACCAACGAACGAGTCCTGCGAGTACCCGAGGAAACTGTTAATGGTATGTAATCAGCGCTGTCAGTAGAACCGTTCACAGCTTTGGCGTAGGTGTAACTAGTTGCCGTTGATGCAGCAAATGCAGTCACTGGCGCCACCACGTTTGTGGAGGTTGATCCACAGTTTGAGCATGTCAGAATCCATGCGTCAGCAGACAAAATTCCCGTAGGTAGTAGGAAGTACAACTTCTGCATGTTTGTTGTGTTTCCAAAGAAGACATTGAGAGGTTTAGCCATCACAGCGACTGCGGTCACTTTAGTTGTCACTGCTGTTCCGGCCTGTGTACTGGTTCCTGCTCCACAAGAAATTGTGTCATTTGAATAGAGGCACAGTCCCGGTGGACCCCAGCCAGAAGTCATATACACGGCTTGGGAATTTTCACCATTTTCGATTGTTTTTTTGGCACCAAAGACTCCTGCGGAGAATGTGCGACAGATTGTTGTAGCACCTGCGAAACAAATTGATGCAGCACCCCAGGAGTCTGATGGCATTGCAATGTCGACTGCTCCGGTGACCTCTGCGTCAGCAAACGTCCACACTGCTGCATCTGTTTGATTTATGTATTGATTATTCTCACGACGTTTAAACGATGGCTGACTGTCACAAGAGGTAGTACTTTCATATTCAGTTACTCCGGTGTCGAAGGTTGGGGCTCCAGAACCGTAGGCGACTCCTGCAGCATCTTTACAGTTATATGTGTTGGTATTAGTTGTAGTGGATGTTGAAGCCGTTGATGCAGTTACAACTGCGCATGAGGCAAGGCCCGTAGTTTTGAGAACGCAAATATTAGGAGTTGAACCATTGTTACTATTTCCTACCTGAACTTTTTTTACATCAGTACCAGCACCAGTGATTGTCACCCACTTCTTCGATGCCAAAGTTTGTGGTACTTGAGTAGATTGCGAGATGACACCAGTGTCGTATAACACTGAATCTCCAGCACCATAAACCACATATTGCCTCGTGCCTGAGATACTTGCGTTGGTATAAACACCATCAGTTTTGGTAAAAATATTTCCGTAGTAGTTGTAGTTCTTCGAATAAATACCTGGCAGGTTTCCTGAGCCAACGCACTTCAAAACTCCAGCAGCAACGATGCACGTGGTCAGTCCATTGGTTGATAGGTCAGTAACACCGGTAATTGCGACTCCGCTTTCGGTACCTGTAACGGGCGTTGTCAGCGAATTTGTAGTCGTCTCGTCTCCGAGCTGACCGTTCATGTTCTTTCCCCAGCACTTCAGCCCAAGAGCGACAATGGCGCATCCGCCTTCAATGGTGATATTAGATTGTGCAACTTGATCCCATGCCTGAGTGTTGAATGTGTCGATCTTTGTAGCTGACGCGACGGTTGTACCAATCCCCGTTTGTGCAGCGAAGGTTGGTGTGTTTGTTTTCTGCGGCGAGCAACCCGTACAACCGATTGGAGTTGTTTCTGATTCAACTGCGGTGAGTTGGTACAACGCAGACGTGTCAGGATCAGCGGCGCGTACGGGGCTGGCCGGTGATGTGGCGAGTGTCACGAGAGTTCCTGCCGCAAGTGCGAAGAGGACGAAAATGGAACGGGTCTTTTTGTTCATATGTGAAACCTATCCACTCTCAAGCGGTGAGGGAAGATTCCGAGCCCAGAATTCACGTAAATAATTACCAGCGGTTACGCACGTCTACCTAAGAAAATTAGGCAATATCGCCGGGGGCGATTGGGTGATTATTCTCCACCCGAGAGGCGCGTAAAGCAATCCATATAAAGAGGAACTGAAATGGCAGGCGGGCCCACGAAATGAACTGCTGTAAAGCAGCTTCATTGCGCCAATCCCAGACCATGTAGATATTTGCTGGGTACACGGCGATAAATAGCCAAGCAGCGGCAATTGCACCGGCTCGCCGGGTGGATGGACGAATCAGTGCGATGGCAATGGCCAGTTCAGCGACACCACTTATATATGTCCAAAATGCGGGGCTTGGTGGAAGCCACGGCGGAACGATGTCGTTGAAAAAAGATGGGTTAGCGAAATGCGTGATGCCGGCGAGCCCAAGAAAAAAGGCAAGGACTAGGGCGAGGCGATTCGGGTTCATTCGGCGTTTTCTGAAAGGACGAACTGCAGGGCAGCGTCGGCGGAAGGGGATGGAAGCGACCAGATCAGGTCACGCAACAAAATAGCTTCGTTGACGTTGAGCGACAAATGACGCATGCCTTCGTGAAGTCTGGTGATCGCGGTGACGTAAGCCTCGGGACGGCGAATGTTCGGGTTACGTGCAAGTTCATCGCGGTAGATGCTGGCGATTGCAGTGAGGCCTGAACGAAGCTCGT
Source organism: Actinomycetota bacterium (assembly GCA_037129855.1). Taxonomy (GTDB): domain Bacteria; phylum Actinomycetota; class Acidimicrobiia; order Acidimicrobiales; family Ilumatobacteraceae; genus UBA2093. Next base: position 13,556 of record JBAXUC010000008.1, read on the forward strand.
CAGTGCGGTATCGACGGATCTCGCGTTTGTGGCGATCTTCCAACATTTTCTTTCCGCCACGTTTGACACCCATGAGAGCAAGAGTCTTTTCGGTGTCAACTACTTCTTGTGCATGTTGATTGCTGAGAGGTTCAACAGCATCATCGATGAGAGCGAGAATTTGTTCAACGATGGCAGCAACGGTTGCGCCAGTGCCATCAATGCGGCGTGGAATGTTGGCAAAGAAATCGCGACGTTGTGCAAGTTGAGGATCAGATGCAAGCAACTTGGCCCGTGACATACTGCCAGCTGATGATTGCGCTGCGGCATTAGCAAGAGCGGGAGCGATGCCCGAATTGATGAGGGCTTGTTCAATGTCTGCATTCTCAAGTAATCCAAAGTGCACTGTGAGACACCGTGACGCAATGGTGGCTAACGAATCATCAACTTGATCAGCAAGCATGATGAAGAAAACTCCAGACGGTGGTTCTTCAACAGTCTTGAGAAGTTTTGCTGCGGTTGCTGGTGCCATGAGATTTACTTCATGCACGATGATGACTTTGTGAGAACCTTCGCTAGGGGTAATTGATGCGATCTTAATAATGTCTTCTGCTTGTTCTTTCAGAATTGAAGCACCATCGCGACGCACTTCATGGACATCGGGGTGTGCGCCACGCATCGCCATTTCATTAATGCGTTCTGTTGGATCATCAGAACCTGATAACAACACGGCAGCAAATGAACGAGATGCTTCTTCTTTGCCGCAGCCCTCTGTGCCCACTAGTAGATAGGCATGAACGGGAGAGACAGCGGCGTGCTGTAGTTGTTCAACGGCACGGCCTTGGCCAACCACTGAATCCCATACTGATGCCATGTAGGCAGGCTACTAATTCAGTCTGTCAAGAACGGCAACGCGAATGGCTGCCTCGACATCGTCTTTTGGAACGGTGCCATCAACGACAATCCAGCGATCTGGGTCAGCTTCACGCAATTCAGTGAAGCCATCATTGATGCGGGCGAAGAAATCAGCACCTTCACGTTCGAACCGATCAAGGTTTCTCTTGGCAAGGCGTTCATTCAGAATGTCGGTGGGCACAGAGATAAAGACAACCATGTCTGGAAGGCGGCCATTCAGTGCCCATGTTGAGATATTCAGTAAGTCAGGCGTGCCGAGACGACGGCCATACCCCTGGTAGGCGAGTGTTGAATAAATGGAACGATCACTGACAACGTGTTGACCACGATCTAATGCAGGTTGCACGATTTCAGACATGTGTTGTGCACGATCTGCAGCCATCAACAATGCTTCGGTGCGTGGTGCAAGATCTGTGTTTTCTGGATCAGCCAATATGGCGCGAAGAAGTGCACCGATACGAGTGCCTCCTGGTTCGCGAGTGAGGACAGCATTGAGATGGTCGCCAAGGCGCTTCGTGTGCGTGCTTTTCCCGCAGCCTTCTAAGCCTTCGAGCGCGATGTATGCCGGAGTGCTCACTCGTCATCCGACGAAGTTGGAGCTGCCTTTTTCTTCGGCGCAGCTTTCTTTGGTGCGGCCTTCTTGGCCGGCGCTTTCTTTGCTGCAGCTTTTTTCACAGCGGTCTTCTTTGCAGGAGCCTTTTTCGCGGCAACTTTACGGCCACCGGCTTTCTTCTTCTTTGGTCCGCCGTTTGCCTCGATGTACTCGCGTCGCAATTGCAATAGTTCATATGCGCGTTCGTTGGTCATCTGTTCCATGCGGTCACCACGGGTGAGTCCGGCATTCGTTTCGCCGTCGGTGATGTAATCGCCAAACTTTCCTTCTTTACCGACAACTGGTTTTTCACTTGCAGGGTCAATACCGAATTCACGAAGTGGTGGCTTTGCAGCAGCGCGACCTTTGCCAAACACGCGCGGTGTTGCAAGAAGTGCAAGCGCTTCTTCCAATGTGACGGTGAGAAGTTGCTCTTCAGTTTGTAGCGTGCGGCTTTCTTTGCCCTTGTTCACGTATGGGCCGTAACGACCATTTTGTGCAGTGATTAACTCGCCATCGGTTGGGTCTGCACCAACTGTGCGTGGCAGTGACAACAAGTCAAGTGCATCTTGCATTGACAACCGATCAATGTTCATTGTTTTGAACAATGAAGTCATCTTTGGCTTTTCCATACCTTCTGGTGGAACATCCATGGTGCCCCACTGAACGTACGGGCCGTAGCGACCTGACTTTGCAAACACGGGGTAGCCCTCGTGCTCGCCCATTGGGGTATCGCCCTTTGGTGCTTTCAATAATGTGACTGCAGCATCAAGGGTTAGTTCATCTGGCGTCATGGTGTCAGGAACGCTTGCGGTGTTTTCGCCGGAGCGAACATAGGGTCCGTACAAACCTGGCTTGACGATTACAACTTCACCGGTGTCGGGGTGTGCGCCGAGTTCAAACGTATTGACAGCAGCTGCATCAATGGAGCCACCTTCAAGTTTGGCTGCAACGATTCCGTGCAGTCCTTGCTTGTCATCTGTTCCAAAATAGAACTCGTGAAGCCAAGTTCCCTTTTTCACTTCACCATTTGCAATGGCGTCAAGTCCATTTTCAAGCTTGGCGGTGAACTCGTAATCAACAAGGGTGTCGAAGTTTTCTTCCAACAAACGAATAACAGAAAATGCGGTCCATGTAGGAACTAATGATGTTCCCTTCTTCCATAAGTAATGGCCACGATCAACCATGGTGGAAATAATGCTTGCCCATGTTGATGGACGGCCAATTCCCTTACTTTCCAGTTCCTTTACCAATGATGCCTCGGTATAGCGAGGTGGGGGAGTTGTGGAGTGCGATGTTGGCGAGTACTCACTAACAGGAACGTTTTGTCCAGGGGTAAGGATGGGAAGCAACAATGCGTTCTCATCGTCTGACGGAGTTTCATCTTCGTCACGAGCCTCTTCGTATGCCTGGCGATAACCAGGGAACGTAATGGTGGTTCCGCTAGCCGAGAACTCACAGTCAGTGCGCTGAGCATCAGCTGCTGTTGCACCAAGACGCACACTGACGGTGGTGCCAAGTGTGTCTGACATTTGTGACGCAAGTGTGCGTTGCCAGATGAGGCGGTACACGCCAGCATCTTGTCCACGTAGTTCGCCACCGAGTTGTTCTGGTGAGCGCAATGGCAATGCAGGACGAATTGCCTCGTGAGCTTCTTGTGCGTTCTTTACTTTCGAATTGTGTTTACGTGGGCCATCAGTAAGGAACTGCTTGCCGTAGTCGCGTTGCACATATGAACGAACTTCGTTGATTGCTTCATCAGACAATGAAATGGAGTCGGTACGCATGTATGTAATGAATCCGCGTTCATACAAACTCTGTGCTGCACTCATGACTTGACGGCTGGACAAGCGCAATTTGCGGCCAGCTTCTTGTTGCAGTGTGCTGGTAGTGAAAGGAGGCTTCGGTGACGAACGGTATGGCTTTTCGTCAACTGTGCGAACAACAAGATCCACTTTGGCGAGGCCCGCTGTTATTTCAGCGCCACGTGCTGCAGTAAGAATGGTGACGTCTGGATTGACAACACCTTGTTCAGAGAAATCTTTACCCGTTGCAATGCGAGTGCCATTTACAGAAAGCAATTTCGCGGTAAATGAAGGTGTCGTGTCTGTTTCTGCTTCAAGAGAGAAGTAGTCAGCTGAAATAAATTTGATGCGCTGCCATTCGCGCTCAACGATGAGGCGAAGTGCTGGGCTCTGCACGCGACCCGCTGACAGCCCGCGGTTCACGCGACGCCACAACACAGGAGACACTTCGTAGCCGAACAAGCGGTCGAGGATGCGGCGAGTTTCTGCAGCATCAACAAGTGGCTGATCAAGTTCGCGAGGGTTCTCGACCGCTTCTTGAATGGATTTTGCGTTGATTTCGTGGAACACCATGCGGTGGACAGGAACTTTGGGCTTCAGGTGCTGTAGCAGATGCCACGAGATTGATTCGCCTTCTCTGTCTTCGTCCGTTGCTAGATATAAGGCATCAGATGACTTGAGTAAATCTTTGAGTTCTTTGACAACAGTGCGACCGCGTTCGGTGAGTTCATACGTAGGTGCGAATCCGTTGTCGACGTCGACTGCCATTCCCTTGCTGGGAAGGTCGGCAATATGGCCGACTGAAGCGCGGACGTTAAAGTCCGGCCCGAGGTATTGGGAGATCGTTTTTGCCTTTGCGGGGGACTCAACTATTACGAGAAACTTGGCCATATCTTTTTCAGGGCTATGTGATTTGCTACCCCCTTGTCAAGGTCATAGGCGCAAACCCTTATTTCATCAGGGTATCGGGGCCGGCTTCGTGTGGTGCTTGCCTTCCACATTGATCTTTGGGAGCAAGCGATCAAGCCAGGCCGGCATCCACCAGTTGCGGGCGCCGAGCAATTCCATGGTGGCTGGGACCAGGACCATTCGAACGATGGTGGCGTCGAAAAAAACAGCCACAGCCATGCCGAGGCCAAATAATTTCAATTGGCGGTCGTTACCAAGGACAAAAGCACCAAAAACACAGACCATGATGAGGGCGGCAGCAGTGATGACGCGGGCGGTGGCAGCCACCCCGTCGGCAACGGCAGACGTGTTATCGCCAGTGCGATTGAATTCTTCTTTGATGCGCGAGAGCAGAAACACTTCGTAGTCCATCGATAAGCCGAACACGATTGCAAACAGGAACATAGGTGCCCACGCTTCGATTGGTCCTGGTTTGCCAACACCAATGAGTTCTGCGCCCCATCCCCATTGGAAGACAGCAACGATGACACCGTATGCAGCACCAACAGATAACAAATTCATAAGAACTGCTTTGATGGGAACAAGCACACTGCGAAACACCGCCATCAATAGAAGGAATGACAGCAACAAGACAATTCCAATAAGAAATGGCAGTCGTTTTGCGAGGTAATCAGAAAAATCAACAGAGCTGGCAGTAAATCCAGTTACTTGTGCTGCAACTCCAGTAGATGGAATGACAGTGTCTCGTAACGCGTGAACTAAATCTGATGTGGCTTCATCTTGTGGCGCTGAAGTTGGATACGCCACGAGTAATGCAACTGAGTCGCTATCCAGAGGGGCTACTCCCGCATATGCAATGCCGGGAGTTTTATTAATAACAGTGAGGAATGACTCCAATTTGGCGGATTCCTTCACTGTGTCGCCAGTGACAACAATGTACAACGGACCACTGAAGCCTGGTCCGAATCCTTCGGACAACATGTCGTATGCCTTGCGCACATCTGCGGTCTTTGGAGCGTTGCCTGCATCTCCAAAACCCAAACGAATGGACAGCATGGGAACAGAGAGAATGACGAGAAAGAGTGATGAAGCCACAAATGAAATCCATGGTTTGTGTTGCACGACACGGCTCCAACGCCACCAGATTGTGTTCTGATGATTATTTTGCGCGCGGTGAGGAATGGCGACACGCAATGTGGGAATAATAAAACGCGTGAGTTGACTAGCAATTGCAAGGCCAACACCAATTGCTAAGACAAGAAAATTCTTTGTAAATACAGCAATAAAACCACTGAGAACAAAAGCTGTCAGTGAAATGACTGCTGCTCGAGAAGTTGTGTCAATGCGCTCACCGACCATTGCGAGAAGTGCAGGGAGCAATGTGATGGAAGCAACAATCATGACCGCTACCGCAGTTCCCATGCCTACTGCTAATCCGGTGACGAATGAAAGCCCAATGGTGAGTAGTCCTATGGCTGCGACGATGACGGTAATGCCGGCAAACACCACAGCCCGACCAGACGTATCAATAGCTTCAACGATTGCCTCTTCCACTGATAATCCGTCGTGGAGCCCCTCACGAAAACGCGTCACAATAAACAACGCATAGTCAATACCGACTCCTAAGCCAATCATTCCAACCATCGATGTCACTGCATCAGGCATTGATAAGAAGTGACTAATAATTCCAACGATGCTTGTGGCAATGATGAGACCAATCAGCGCAATGCTGATGGGAAGACCCATTGCGATGACAGATCCGAAAGCCAGAACCAAAATCAGGATGGCAGCTAACACACCCAGTGCTTCAGATTCGGGTAACTGCACCTCTTCAAAGATTGCACCGCCGTAACCAATTTCTATTCCAGCAGCTCGTGCTGGCGCAGTCGCTGTTTTTATTTGAGTACTAAGCGCTTTATATTCTTCTTGATTCTTACGAGGAACATTGACCTCAGAAAATGCAATCTTTTGATCCTTACTGATTTGATTTTGCAAAACAAAAGGAGAAGTAATATCAACATCTTTGATTGCATCAACTGCGGCTATTGCTTCTGAAATTGTTTTTCTTACCTGCGGTTCATCAATTGATGACGTGGTTCGAAAGACCAATTGTGAAGATTGACCGCCTTGATTGGGGTTGGCGCGAGCAAGAATGCTCTCAGCTTGGCTTGCTTCACTAGAGGGCATGCTCATTTCGGTGTGGAAATCAGGGCCGATTGCTGAACTGGCAAGAACCATGGCGATGGCAAGCGGAATCCAAATTACGAAAACAACGATGCGCTTATGGCGCACGCAAAAACGGGCAAGAGAAGAGAGCATGGGGGTCCAGTTCAAAAAGGTCATCATTAGGATACGAAACCGAACACTGCGATGGCGACATGGCGGTACCGTTTCGGTAGATGGAAACACATGTCACACCGCCGAGCGCGCCTGAGAATCAGGTGTTTTCTGGGCGCATTACCCGCTTAGATCGCGGGTGGAGCACGGTGTTGTTAGATACCGCAGAGACCATCCGGGTGCGCAATATTGGCGTGGAAGTTGCTGTTGGCGACATGGTGTCAGTCTCATCTGATTTTGAACGTATAGATATGGTGCACCCGCGTCGTAGTGCGTTAACGCGGCGCAACTCGTTTGAAGGTGCACGAGGTATGCGCCAAATAGTCGCTTCCAATATCGACACTGTCTTTTTGGTTCATTCGGTGAACTCTCCGCCGAATCAGCGTCGACTAGAACGAGAACTGGTGCTGGCGTTTGATAGTGGAGCAACTCCCGTTCTGGTGTTAACCAAAACGGACACCATTAGCCCTGATGCAGCGGAAGCGGCACGTGCAGTATTTGCAGAAATTACCTTTGATGTTGACATTGCATTGGTTAGTTCTGTAACTGGCGAAGGCTTAGAAAAGATTCGTGCATACGCACGACCACACACCACGATTGTATTTATCGGTGCTAGTGGAGTTGGTAAGTCAACTTTGGTTAACGCGCTTGTCGGTTACGAGATACAACGAACAGCTGAAGTGCGTGAAGATGATCAACGTGGACGTCACACCACAGTTGCTGCCGAACTGATTGCATTGCCAGGAGATGCGTGGCTGCTTGATACGCCAGGATTACGTGCAGTGACCTTGTGGACAAGCAGTAACGGCATTGAACGCGCATTCCCTGATGTGTTTGATTTGGCTGGCTCATGCAGATTTCGTGATTGCAAACACCTTGACGAACCAGATTGTGCTGTTACTGCAGCGATAGCGGCCGGGACTTTGCCGGCTGTACGTCTTGAATCAATGCGCCGGTTGGTAGCGGAAGAACTCAACGTTGAAGAAGAACAAACCGAGCGTGAACGTCAAGAAAATCGCCGCGGGTTCCGAAAAACTGTTAAGCCGTTGGAATAGGGAATTGCAATCCGACTATTGCTCCACCGCCTGCATTGTCTAAGACATATGCGCTGGCATTGTGATCTGTAGCGAATTGCGACACGATTGATAAACCAAGACCAGAGCCAGGCATGGATCGGGTAGCAGTTGCCCTGTAGAAACGGTCGAACACAAGGGGCTTGTCAGCGTCGGTGATGCCAAGGCCTTTATCGCGAACTTCTACGCGGAATGAACCAACATGAATTTCTATCTCGGAACTGTCACCAGTGAACTTGACGGCGTTATCAACCAAGTTGCTGAGTGCTCGTTCGAGTTGATTCGGGCGTGCAACAACGGTTGTGCCAGGAGTCGTGTGAACAGTGATCGGCGCCCCGGATCGGCGTGAAGCACGAATGGCAACCTCCTGCGCAACATCTGAAAGGTCAATAGATATGGGTTCTTCTGTGGTGCGATTATCGATTGCCAACGCGCTCAATTCTGCGCTGAGATCTGCAAGTTCGTCAACTTCTGCGCGCATGTCAGCAAGAATGGATGTCCGGTCAGCATCGGACAATGTGCCACGTTCGAGCAATTCAGTATTCGCACGAAGACTGGTTAATGGTGTACGAAGTTCATGACTAGCGTCTTGTACCAGTTGGCGCTGCCGCGAAACACTGCCTCGCAACGCCTCGAGCATGGTGTTGAAACTGGTGGCTAGTTGCGCCACTTCATCACGTCCTGAAACGAGAATTGTGCGGTCTAGGTCTTGAGTTGCGGCGATCGATTCAGCGGTAATTGCTAAGTCTTCTATTGGCTTACTAATGCGACGAGCAAAAAGCCAACCAAACAGGGCAGAAATAACAACGGCGATGGCTGCATAGATAGGGAACCACGTGCGCATACCGTTTTGAGCATTCAAAAGAATTTGAGTGTCTTTGGCGACTTGAATGAGCGAGCCATCATCAGCAATGACAGTGAGCATGCGAAATTCATGTTTGTCGATGATGGTAGAGGAGCGATGAATTCGTTTGCCTTCAACTGATAGAGAGCGATCGCCTCTTTCGATTGGTAGTCGAGGATATTCACGGCGCCCAAGTACTTGCCCATTAGGAAGAACGATTTGTGTGATGGCATCAACTTCGGTCTGCATAATTGCCTGGTTTACGGGGCCTTGGCCAAATGCATCATTCCAATTGAAACCTCGCCGGCCCATGATTTGAAGAATTCGCGAAGCACGTTGATCTAGCGAGCTTTCTACTTGATGTTGTAGTTGATTAGATGCGATTCGATAGGCACCAATACTCATACCGGTAGCTAATACAAACATAAGACTGGCTGAGACAAGTACGAAGCGTGTGCGCAGGTTCATGATTGCTTCACCGTATACCCGACACCACGTACCGTAAACACAACACGTGATTCATTGTTCTCTTCAGTCTTGCGACGGAGGTAGCCGATATATACATCGAGTGATTTTGAGTTCGTTTCGAAGTTGTATCCCCAAATTGCTTCATAGATGGTCTCACGCGACACAACAATGCCAGGTTGTTGCATGAGTAACTCAAGAAGGTCAAATTCTGTCTTTGTGAGCTTAATGGCGCGGTCACTGCGATGCACTTCACGCGTGAGTGAATTTAACGTGAGATCACCAACACGCAATTGCGTACTTGAGCCGGTTGGTTGTGAACGTCGAAGCAATGCACGACAGCGCGCAAGAAGTTCGTCAATAACAAATGGCTTCACCAAGTAATCGTCTGCGCCTGCATCAAGGCCAGCCACGCGGTCACCCACTTCGACGCGCGCAGTCAGTAACAAAATTGGGATTTCAATGCCACGATGGCGTGCTTCGCGACACACGGTAAGGCCATCGGCAAAAGGCATCATCACGTCGAGCACTGCAAGATCAAAGCGTGAATTAGCAAGAGCCTCTAGGGCTGCCTTGCCGTCATTCACGGCCGTGACCACGTAATTCTCAAGCTCAAGGACCCGCTGAACAGCCTTACGAACCGATGAATCATCCTCGGCAATCAGTACTTTGCGGCTGTCCATAAAGATACGGTACCTATGATTTGCAACGGTTTGCCGTACCTTGGCCCAATTCTTGCCTTCCTCTTACCTTGTTCATGTTTACTTCTTACATAGCCCCGTGACAGTGGAGTCACGCCAGAACAACTCTGGAGTACACCCACAAAAAGGAACATAGAACAATGAAGATCCAATCTCGTTTTACAAAAATTGCGGTGGCCTCAGGGCTCATCGTGGCAACCGGAGCAGCCGTTCTCGGCATCACCGGCTTTGCAAGTGCGCAAGTTGCACAGAGAAGCAATGTCGTTGCAGTTGCACAGGTAACAGAGACAACTCTCCCGACGAATCCTGCAGCGGGAACCACTGCTGTTGACCCAAGCACTGGTGCAACACCTACTCCACCGGCAATGCCATCTGATGTGAAAGGTGATCGACCATCTCCACTTGCAACAGTTTCAAAAGTTTTGGGAATCACTGAAGCAGAATTGAAGACAGAGCTTGAAAGCGGAAAATCTGTTGCTGATGTTGCCAAGGCAAAGAACATTGACCTTGCAACGGTGAAGGCAGCTCTTCTTACTAAAGCAAAGGCACACATTGATGCTGAAGTCGCCTCTGGAAAGCACACTGCTGCAGAAGGTGCTGCAGAACTTGCAGAAGTGACGTCGCGTATCGACACCATGTTGACTACTGCTGGTTTACCAGCACGCGGCCCTGAAGGAATGGGCGGCAAAGGCGGGCATGAAGGCAAGGGTGGCCCTGGCAAGATGATGTCAGAAGCAGTTGCAAAAGTATTGAAACTGACTACTACAGAATTGAAGACACAACTTCATTCAGGAAAATCACTTGCTGATGTTGCAAAGGCACAGAGTGTTGACATTGCAGATGTAAAGACTGCATTGACATCAGATTTCTCTGCACACCTTGCAGAAGAAGTGACGTCTGGCGAGCACACACAAGCTGAAGCCGATGCAAAGCTTGCTGCATTCAAGACCAATCTTGACACCATGGTGAATCGTGTTGGTCCTGCAGGTGGTATGCGCGGTGAAGGTCGTGGACATGGCCCAATGGGCGGAGATGGCCCAATGGGACAAGGCGCACCAACAGCTCAGAATACTTCTGCTTCGGCATAACAACATCGCACACCAATTGGTGTGATTATCTCCCCCTTAAGAACAGCCGGAGCTTGCAGCAATGCGGGCTCCGGTTTTGTTTACCCCAGGACTAATGGTGGTTCACGCATCATGGTTGCTGCTGCATGCAACGACAGCGATGGCAACCAACGCCCGAGTAGAGGAAACCGTTTCTTCATAGTGGCGTTTACTGTGACTAGGCCCGTTGCATCATCTGCTGTTGTTTTTGCAGAGACATGTGAGAGATCAGCGATGGCTGTAGCTGCATCTGACGGGTTGTCTGATGTAATAGCTGATCGCACGGCACTACGCGCGATGTCATTTAGACGCAAAGTGTCGAGACATACCGACAAGGTTGCGAGCAGTAAGAGGGCACACAACACGACCAGCGGTGCCATTAACGCAAATTCAACAGTTGCTTGTCCACGACTCTTATGGCGTGGAGTTTGATGCGCGATTAAATATGTCATTGAACACGGTGTCAAATAATGAACCGATTTTTCCGGCCCCACCGCCGGCCGTAGCCCATGCGATGACCAATAGGGCGATGATTGCTGCAACAAGCAAGATCAGTGCGTATTCCGTGGTTGCTTGGCCTCGTGAGCGTTTTTGTGATTGATGAAACATGGTTCTTCTTTCGTTATTGAGTGACTGAGGGAAGTGAAACTGAGAGTTGCCTGAGGCTGGCAAGAACAAGTGGGGCAACAGAGAGAAGGAGAAATGATGGAAGGACACAAAGGACTAAGGGAATAGAGAGGCGTGTCGGCAGTTGGCGAATGCGAGTATCTATCTGTCTACGTCGTTCCATGCGGTGGTCTGTCGCAAGTCGCATTACGGTGTCAAGAATGGGTAGCCCATCGCGCTCGGCCTCCACAATTGTGTGACCGAGGTTCTTGCCAGATATCGGATGAGTGGTTGCCAGCGGAAGTAGCGCCTCTTCCAATGGTGCGCCTGCACTAATGAGATCAGCTACTGCGTTTCCCGTTGGCGACACTGTGCGCCACCGCTCGCATGCGTGGGTCATAGACAAACCTGTACGCAATGACACGCACAGATGTTCGGTGAGTTGTCCGATGTCGTCAGGTTCGTCGTGAACAGCCCGAGAGATAAGCGATGAGATCCATCGCCATCCGACTCGATTCAGTATGAACCCAAGAAACAAAGGGCATAAGACAATGGAGGACCACAGCGAGGAACGGAATTGTGAGCTAACCAAAATTGCACCACCCAGCAAAACGAATGGCAGCATCGACAAGAGCCGAGCTGAGAGTTGAGCTTGTGATGCTGCAACCGCTAGTTCTGCACTACAGGCAGCCCTATCTCGCAACACAGACGATGCGTGGTCGAGAGCGCTAGGAACAAAGTTTCCGTGCACCATGGCAGATTCAAGAAGGGAAAGACACTGTGCATCGTTGCTACGTGGCTCGACAGATTCACGAGCAGTGGCAAGTGAACTGTCACACGACTGCAGCGCCGCCACGTCGTCGAAGAGTGCTGACCAGCACGGATGATGAAACTGGTGCCGTTGAAGACTTACAAGAAGTGCATCATGGGGTGATGCACCGCTACGAGTGGCTCGAGCAAGTGATTCACAGAGCGTTGCAAAATCGAGCATAGGTGAGATGACTGTTCGCAGATGGCTGGGCAGCGCAAGCGATGGTTTTGCATCTTCAGTCATGAGGTCAGCAGCGTGTAGTCGACGCTGCATCTCGAGCACATCAACAAGACGAAAAAACCGGGGCGTCGCAAAACATATGAGCGCAATAGCCATAGAACTTCCCGCTAGAAGATCAACCATGATCAGCTGACCGATACAGAGTGTGAAGTGTCGATTCGCTGCAACGAACTATTTCTACAATTGAACGTCGGCGTGCAGAAATTCGTTGCACAAAAACAATTGCGCCAACTGCGCTGTGAATAGTCGACACTGCTTGATCACGTGACCACTGCGGAGAATCGCGCAACACCATGGCAGCAAGACGGTCAACTGTTTCAGTTGCAGAATTGGCATGAACGGTTGACCAGCAACCACGGTGCCCTGACGAGAGTGCCAACAACATGTCGACTACTTCTCCACCACGAACTTCGCCAACGATAAGTCGGTCAGGTCGGAGTCGAAGTGATGCGCGAACAAGAGATTGAAGCGATATTTCACCGTTGCCTTCGGAATTAGCAGGTCGTGTTTGTAATTGCACAACATGAGGATGTGCGAATCGCAGTTCTGCTGTGTCTTCCACACACACGATCCGTTCTTGCGGGCCAAACGATTGACTGACTGCAGATATCAAGGATGTTTTTCCAGATGATGTTGCACCTGCCACAACAACATTGATGTTTTGTTGCACGAGGTCGCGAACCATCTCGGTGCAGGCAGTGGGACCAAATGATGCAAGCGGCAAAATTCGACGAGAAAACTTCCGAATAGAAATGGTTGTGCCGCCTACTGCTACCGGTGAGATAACTACGCATGCTCGTGACCCGTCTGGCAACCGTGCATCAAGAATGGGAGACAGAAGGTCGAGCCTGCGGCCAGATGCGCGCGCAATGCGCTCGAGGCTGATAGCCATTTCGCTATCCGAGAGTGTGCCAGCCTGACGAAGGCCTATTGCATCTTCGACCCACACTTGTTTTCCACCCACGACCATTATTTCGCTGATGTCTGGATCATCAATATGTGTTTGGAGTGGTCCGAGACCATGGTGCATGACAGTTATGACAAAGTCATGAACGGACCGAATAATTGCTTGGCACGCGATGGCAACATTCCAGCATCCACCGCACGACTAATTGCTGGTGTGTATGGAATTTCACTTGTAATAGACATGCCGAGAACATGGCCGACATCTTTCACGGTGAGTGCGCGACTTTCTTCACACACAACAAACAACTGTGTAGGCCGTTGCATACGTGAGGCACGACGTAATGACAAATAGCACGGCTTGACCACCATGGTGACATGGGAAACGGCACGACGCAGTTCGTCTGGCACGAATGTAATGCCTGCATCAATGATGATGTTCATAGGCAGAGTTGTTATGGCATTTGCCAAATCTGCCCAGCGTGGTTGGCCTTCCACAAATGATGAACCACGATGAACCACGACAAGATCATTATCGAATGGTGTTCCTAGCGTGACAAGCGACTGTGCGTCGGAGGTAGAACTTTCGCTTAACCAATCATTGATGCCTGGGGTTGTTGGTTCTGCCATGCCGGCCGCAGCCGGAACATCACCGCAGAGATCGATAAGAACCGTTGGAATACCACTGGCCGCCAAAAGTAGGGCATAGGCAGTGGCGGTAACGGTGGTGCAGTTGCCACCTTTTGGTGACATGAAGATGGTTGACATATGTGACTCCTGTTCGTCAGAAGCAATGTGTGCAACGGCATCAACAATTGGAACTACAAATTCACCTCATTAATGAGAGGTTCACCGGCGACATAGCGCGCAAGATTTTTCAAGAAAATGTCTTCACTGCGCAGCCCTGACTGGGACGACCCAGCAGAACTATGTGGGGTGATAATGACATTGTCCATATCCCACAATGGGGAATCAGGAGAAAGTGGTTCGGTGGCAAAGACGTCAAGAGCTGCTCCGGCAAGATGCCCAGACTGCAATGCCGCTATCAACGCGTCTTCGTCAACGAGTTCACCGCGACCAACGTTGATGAAATGTGCGCCCGGTTTCATGATGGCAAACGTCCCGGCATTGAAGATCTGACGAGTGTTATCGGTGAGGGGCAGTGCGACGGCAACCCAGTCAGCATGGGCGAGAACACGTGACAATTGGTCAAAGGAAAATGTGGGGCATGGCTCAGTTCCAGTGGGAGTGCGACGAATGGCTTCCACATTCATATTGAGCGCAACGCCAAGCCGCGCAATTTCTATGCCGATGGGCCCCATGCCGATTACAGCAAGCCGCGCGCCATCAAGTTCTGCAAACTCATGGCGAGACCATTCATGTTTTTCTTGGTGCTGAAACCAGGCGCGAACGTTGCGGCTGAGAGCCAACATGTA
>JBAXUC010000080.1:0-6891 GCA_037129855.1 Actinomycetota bacterium
TTGCTTCACTCATCTTTGTATTTATTCTGACAACTAGTTGTGGCAGTACGACCACGACGTCAACAACCTCGACTACGTCGACAACTGTCGCGCTGACTGCATCAACATCTCTCGCTCTTTCGGGAAGTGTGTCATATTCCTCAAGAGAAATTGGCAAATTAGCAGGAGCTGTTGACCTCATCCAGCGCGACATTGCCGACTCATTCTTCTATGTAGTTTCTCGTAATGGAATTGTTCAACGTTGGCGCCCGGACGGAACCATTCTTGACACGGTTCTTGATATCTCCAGTGCAACAACATCGGAAGGTGAGCGTGGCCTCTTAGGTTTAGCCTTCCGAAAAATTAATAAAAAATGGGAAGCATTTATCGATTACACGGATCTTTCTGGAGACACGATTGTTTCTCGATTTGATGTGTCGTCAGATGGACGGTTCGGATTGAGCCCTCAACCGACTGGTACAGAAATTCTAAAAATTGTTCAGCCGTACTCAAATCACAATGGAGGGGCTGTTGTCGTCGGCCCAGACAACATGCTGTACATCGGTACTGGTGATGGCGGCAGTGCAGATGACCCAGAACGACGTGCCCTAGATAAAAGTCAACTTCTGGGAAAAATATTGAGAATTAATCCGCGCAACTCTGGATACGACATTCCTGCAGATAACCCCTTTGTTGATACTCCGGGTGCTCGTGGAGAGATCTGGTCACTCGGATTGCGTAATCCATGGAGATTCAACTTCGATGTTTTTGGAAATATCTGGATCGCAGACGTCGGTCAAAATAAGTGGGAGGAAGTCAATGTCAGCCCAGGAACATCCAAAATTCCCGGAGGTAGAGGGTTGAGTTTTGGATGGAGCGCCTATGAAGGAAACCACGTCTTCAATAAAGACGTTGACTCACAAGGCGCCATCGCTCCCATCTATGAATACGAACACGATGGTGGAGCGTGCTCTATATCTGGTGGCGCAATTGGTACCAATACAACCACCCCTGGTCGTGCTGGTTGGTATTTCTTCGGTGACTATTGCACCGGAACGGTGACGGCAATTCTGACTGATGGAACATCAACCGTTGCATCTGAACCCGTATTAACGGACTTGGGCAATATCACCGCTGTTCGCAGCACCTTCGACGGAATGTTTGTGATTTCCCTTGAAGGGACAGTGCGCCGAATAATTTCAACTCGCCAAGGCTCTAGCGGCGAGTCCCCATAAACATGCCTCGTAGGGCCTGGTAATTCTCAATACAGTGCCCTGCGCCCAGCACCACTGCCTCAAGTGGCTGTGGTGACATCTTGACAGGCACTTCAGTTTCACGTTCGATACGAGCAGCGAGCCCACGCAGCATTCCGCCACCGCCTACTAGGTACATGCCGCGTGCGAGGAAATCTTGAGCCAATTCAGGTGGGGCTTTAGCAAGACAACGCTTCACAGACAACACCATGGCAGCAACAGGTTCGTCGATTGCGAATCGCACTTCTTCTGCAGTCAAGCGAACAGTCTTTGGTAATCCAGTTACCAAGTCTCGTCCGCGAATATCTGCACTGCGATCTTGCGGGCCAGGTTCAGCTGAACCAATTTGAATCTTGATTTCTTCAGCAGTGCGCTCACCAATTGCTACACCATGTTCGCGGCGCACATAACTTTGTATAGCTGCATCAATATCAAAACTGCCAACACGAATTGCTTCAAGTGCAACAACGCCACCCAAACTGATAACAGCAGTTTCCGTTGTGCCACCACCGATGTCAATCACCATGTTGCCAACAGGTTCATCAATAGGAAGATTGGCACCAATAGCTGCTGCCATCGGTTGTTCAATGAGTTGAGCATCAGATGCACCGGCACGACGTGTGGCATCTGTTACCGCGCGGCGCTCCACTTCAGTAATTGCAGACGGAACACAGATAACAACTTTGGGGCGTGTGAATCGGGAAACACCAACACGTTGCAGCAACAAACGAATCATGCGTTCAGTGATATCAAAGTCCGTGATTGCACCACCGCGTAAAGGGCGAACGGCGACGATGTAACTAGGGGTACGGCCAATCATGTCCCACGCATCGTGTCCGGTGGCCAATACCTCACCCGATTGGCGATTAACTGCAATAACTGACGGCTCATTGAGCACGATGCCCTTGCCCTTCATGTACACCAAAGTGTTGGCGGTACCGAGGTCAATTGCGAGGTCACGAGCCATGGTTAGGTCCTTCTATGGAGATACGAGTTGTGCTCATTGATTACGGCGGTCTTCAGGATTATTGCGATGCACTGATGATTGTCTCGCTTCTGGCGACAATGCATCGATGTGTCGACGGAAGTTTGCAATTCCGTCATCAATGCGCACATTGCGATTATCGAGATAAATCATTACGAGCAAGGTTGAGCCAGACACGATTGCAAAGAAAGTAAATAGACCAGTAAAAAAAGAAAGCGCAATCATGAAGGATTACTCGCAACTTGTTGTGGAGTTGTGATGTTGTGAGCAGCAGTGCCCCAATCAGATCCGCCATTCCAGTTTTCCTTTTTCCAGATTGGTGCTGACTCTTTCAAGGCATCAATAAGAAAACGTGCGGCGTCAAACGCGATAGGACGATGCGCGGAAGATACAGCCACAACGACCGATGATTCCCCTAATGACAATTTTCCGGTGCGATGCAGAATTGCGATTCGCCGAGCATCTACGAAACGAACTCGCGCTTCATTGGCAATCTTTGCAAACGACGGAATGACTGCGTCTTCGTACGCCTCATACTCAAGCGAGGTGACATCTGTACGGCCATCAGCATGGTCTCGCACGGTGCCCGAGAACAGAACCACGGCACCGCAGTCTGGCCGTACTGCCCACTGATAGATGTCACCGATGGGAAGTTCTGAGGCAGTCAATTCGAACCACTCTTCTCCGAGCAACGGTGCAGGCATGGGTTAATCGTACTCTCACGGCACTGGGCAGGGCTTGTGATGGCGCCGACACTTGCGTACCCATCGCGATTAGTGTCTGTCACTTGTGAGCGCTGACGAATTTGAGAACCAAAATCCAGCACCGGTGCCAGCGTACGAACGCACGTGGCGTCACCCGGCTGAGATGGCAGATGCTGCGCGTGCAGACTTCCACGCTAACCCTCCAAAAATTAGTCGTCGCTTGACCGCTTTTACAGCAGGCATCAGCTTGATCGCATCAGTAACAGTCCTCGCCATCGCTATCCCAAAGGGAATCTCTACATACCGAGAAGACATCGAAGATGTGCTTCACGTATCACCGAGCAGGCCTATTGCCCCGGTTAAAAACTTCGCAGTCAAGGAAATGGCTGTCATCAATAGTGATGTTGGCTCAACGTCGGCATTCTCACTCGGTAACGGCACGTGGATCACATCAAGCGACGACATTGCCACAGCAACATCGCTATGGGTCACTTCGGAGTCCGGAGTAAGTGTGACGGTTGAAATCGTTGCGCAAGATCCTGCCACTGGATTAGCCCTTGTTCATTGCGAGGACAAGTCAGCCTGGGGCACTGCCCCAGATTTGAGCCATCTGATTGATCCGACCCAAATATTGGATCTATCGCAGTACCGAGTGGTTGATACAGCCGCTTCAGTTGCATTTGTGCTTCAACCCAGTTTCTCCACAGACAATGATTCAACCGACCTGCCAATCAATTCCACTGACCCAATTCACGGTCTTGCAACTGTTCGCGATTCTCAAGGACAATTAGTAGGGATTGTGGTGCGACGTGATCACTCTGTATGGATGCTGAACAAGGCCTCAATAATCAGCATGATTCGCACTTTCGTACGACAACCCTGACGATGTAACGCACGTCAGTCCTCCTATCATGAGTACATGGCTGACGGCGACATGAATG
The DNA here is from genome assembly GCA_037129855.1 of Actinomycetota bacterium. Classification (GTDB taxonomy): domain Bacteria; phylum Actinomycetota; class Acidimicrobiia; order Acidimicrobiales; family Ilumatobacteraceae; genus UBA2093. Next base: position 3,863 of record JBAXUC010000080.1, read on the forward strand.
CTTCCAATCCCTTTGGCGGTATTCCCTTCTTTAACGACATGATGCGGGCAATGGCCGGACAAGGTCCGCTCAATTGGGATTTGGCGCAACAGTTTGCACAACTCGGTGCAGTCGGTGATTCCCCTGATCCAGAACCAGATACGGCCACTCGTTTAGCGTTCAATTCCCTTGCAGACATTGCCGATATGCATGTTCGGGCAATCACCTCGCTTTCCACCGGATCAAGCGATACGCATACCGAAATTCTCACAACGACGCGAGCACGATGGGCGCATCGCACCCTGACTGATCTGCGCCCGTTGTTTACAAATCTTGCAACAGCACTTCAATCACAACACACTGACGGTGACGTTCCCGATGATCCGATGACAGCCATGATGGCCAACCTTTCCACCATGATGGCCCCCGCCATGATGGGGATGTCTGTTGGTTCGATGATCGGCGCACTCGCCAGCCACGCACTCGGACAATATGAAATTCCACTTGCGCGCTCACACGCTTCAGAAATTCTCATCGTGGCCTCATCTGTTGATGCGTTCGCGATGGAATGGGAAATTCCAAAAGATGACCTACGCATGTGGGTGCTCATTCATGAACTTGCATCCCATGCTGTTCTTGCAGCACCAGCAATCGCAGATGGTCTTACCACATTGGTACAGGCGCATGTATCAGCATTTCGACCAGACCCTGATGTATTGATGTCGTCTCTCACAGATCTTGACCCAACAGATACAGATGCAATGGCTGCAGTTCAAAATTTGTTTTCTAACCCAATGGTCATGATGGGCGCATCACGCACTGCTGAACAAGAAGCTCTTGCCCCTGTTCTTGATGCTCACGTGGCTGCTATTTCTGGTTATATCGACTACGTCGTTGACTCTGTCAGTGCACGACTCTTAGGCGGGGCATCGCCCATTGCCGAAGCTGTCCGTCGACGTCGCGTGCAAAACGGCACCAACTCTCATCTCGTAGAACAACTTCTTGGCATCTCTCAGACTCGTGCGCAACAACAACGCGGCCGGGCGTTTATTCAGGGTGTCGTAGAGCGCGACGGCGCAGCGTTATTGCCATCTCTTGTCTTGGCGCCAGGAAATTTGCCTACGCCTAGCGAGATCGATGCGCCCGGTCTGTGGCTCGCCCGCCTCGAGATCCAATAGTCATCCCGCGCATTCGCGCGTACATCGCTGCACCCGCAACACCGACAACGCCAACGACGGCAAACCCCACCCATCCAGCTGGTGCGAAGATCACCGGCACCAGTCCACCAGCAACCCAGGCCATTTGGTTCTGAGTCTCAAAGCGTGAAAATGCACGGCCTCTGTTTGCATCCGGTGCACCGCTTTGAACAGTTGCCTCAAATGCCAGTCGTCCTATTGCAGCAGCTGCGTTGACAACGGCAGCCAACAGAATTCCGCCAGTGATTCGTCCATACCATGCGGTTCCTATGCCAACCATTCCCACGGAGACGAGCGCAAGCAGAAGCATGGTCTCTACGCGCATCTTCTTACGTAAGGACGGACCTGCAAAGTTTGCACCTAGCGTCGCTAGACCCGATAATCCAATCGCCAATCCAAACCACGCAGTTCCGGCTATCTCGCGACGCAACCAGAACGCCAAATGGAAGAACATGAAGCCAACAATCCCTCGCAACACACGCATTGCATTTGCAGCTGCCACGACACTTGCGGAATGTAACTCCTCGGTCTCTAATGCATCTGCTGGTGTTGTGGCAACCACACTCTTTGGCAGTCGTTTTGCGTTGAGTGCTGCACCAAGAAATGCAATGACTCCAAAGCCGAGCGCAGCTTGAGAACTAATCAGTTGCAGAAGGCCAACGGGAATTACGACTATGAATCCAGTGATTCCCGCAACTTGCCCTAGTTTGCTATTTGCTGCCACTAAACCATCGGGATCGGAAATCGTGCTGGGCACCAACGAGGATTTTGCTATCGAATACGTTTTTGCAAGAACAAGCGATGCAAATGCCAATGGGAAGAGCGCTAGCGAATCAAGCGATCGCATCATGCCGATTAGCACGAATGCACGCAAGATGGCCACCATCAACACCACCATGCGTTGCCCACCGCGCATGCGGTCAACGAGCGGCCCAACGAACGGGGCGACAATTGCGAATGGCGCCATACTCACAGCAAGAAACAAAATAACTTTGGTTCGAGCGGCATCGGGACTAATTGATAAAAAGAGCGAGTCAGCCAACGCCAGTGTCATGGCGGTCTCGCCGGCCACCATTAGTGAGTGCGTACGCGACAGCCTCTGAAAAGTAGTGACGGGGGGCAAACCGCCATTCTCTAGAGGTTTAGTTTTACGCCGCGTGACCACGCAGCGATACTACGCCGAACGTTGTTTGTCGTACTTGTACCCAAGGCCACGAATAGTGACAATGCGCGTGGGATTAGCCGGATCATCTTCAATTTTTGAACGGAGACGCTTGACATGAACGTCAAGGGTCTTCGTATCGCCCACATAATCACTGCCCCACACACGGTCAATCAGTGTTTCGCGCGGCAATACTCGTCCGGCATTGGCGAGCAAAATATGAAGCAGTTCAAATTCCTTCAGCGGCAAAGCTTGTGCTTCTCCACGAATGATCACTTCGTGTTGGTCAGGGTCAAGTGCCACATCGCCAACTTCAATAGAAGCTCCGGAAAGTTCTCCACCGCGATCATTCGGCACGCGACGCATCACTGCGCGCATACGTGCTGTTAATTCACGAAGGCGGTAGGGCTTTGTTACGTAATCATCCGCTCCGACTTCAAGACCAACGACGGTGTCGATCTCGGCGCCTTTCGCAGTCACCATGATGATCGGGGTTGTGGTCTTCTTGCGCAATTGGCGACACACATCAATGCCAGACATTTTTGGCAACATAACATCAAGCAGAACGAGATCCGGCTGAACAAGATCGAACATCTCAAGAGCCTGCAAACCATCGCGTGCAACCTCAACACGGAACCCTTCGCGCTTTAATCCGACCTGCAACGCCTCAATGAATGACTCTTCGTCTTCTA
>JBAXUC010000081.1:0-6845 GCA_037129855.1 Actinomycetota bacterium
AACCGATTCTTATTCGCACCACACCAAAGTTCGGTGGTAGCGAAGTTGTCGACGCACCACTCGCATTGATTGTCACTGACGGTTCTGCTGGAACTCCGTTAACAATCGGTGGCGATGACACCGGCCCAATTGCAATGGATGCAGATTCATTGCGAGTTCTTGCTGCAGAAGACCCAACATCTCAGGTGGTTCGGCCAAAGAAGCGTTGGGGTCGCCGTATTGCAATTGGCGTTATAGTCATCGCCCTTATTGCTGGTGCAGGTGTTGGCGCATACTTCACTGTTCTGAACCCTAAAAACCCTGTTCCTGCGCTTGTGGGTTTAACGGAAGCTGAAGCACGTAACCAAGTGTCACCATTCGGATGGGGAATCACCGTCGTGAAAGAGCGCAGTGACAGCGTGCAGGCCGGACAAATTATTCGCACAGATCCAGTATTGGGCGCAAACCTCGCAAAGCGTGACGGAATCACAATGGTGGTTTCTGAGGGACCAACACTTTCTGTTCTGATCGAACTCGCTGGTCTCACAGCAGATGATGCAAAAGCGAAATTGGCAGAACTAGGTCTTGAGGCTGCGCCTATCGATACAGCTGATGAAGCAGTCGCCATTGGCACTGTTGCGTCATGGACTGTTCCAGATCAACCAACGTTGAAAGTTGGCGATTCAGTCGTCAAGGGCACCACAGTTGCAATCAATGTTTCCACAGGTCCAGCAATGCGCGAAATTCCGAATCTTCTCGGAATGACGCTTGAAGCAGCAACTGCAAAACTGACAGAACTTGGTCTCGTTGTTGTCGAAGCTCCGACAATGGGAAGTCCTGATGTTCCTGCCGGACAAATTTCTGTGCAAGTACCTGTTGCTGCCGAAAAGTTGGCAAAGGGCGGCACCGTCACAATCACGGTGTCGAAGGGTCAAACCACCACATTGATCCCCACGATTTACGGCAGAGACCTCGCCTCCGTGAAAGAGCGCCTGCTGAAGTACGGAATGGTCATCGGCAAAGTCACCGGAAACACAAAGCGCGGCCTGAAGAGTGCCCTTGTTGACGGCAAAGTCGTCAAGAACTACGCCCGCGTCATCGTCGGTAAGACCGTCGACCTCGTCTTCCCCTAATCTCGGTTCTGTCGGCGTTCTGCCGATTCTCAACGAGGGGGTTTCCATGGGAGCACTAGACGGACGCGTAGCGATAATTACCGGAGCAGGACGCGGCATTGGCCGTGAACATGCGCTTCTGTTTGCAGCAGAGGGCGCAAAAGTGGTTGTCAATGACCTGGGCGGCGCGAATGATGGTTCGGGCGAAGATGCAGCACCTGCACAACAAGTCGTAAATGAAATCAAAGCCATGGGCGGCGAAGCTATTGCAAACTTCGACAACGTTGCCGATTGGGAAGGCGCACAGCGCATGATCAATGCAGCTGTTGAAACATTCGGAGATCTTGACATCTTGGTGAACAATGCGGGCATATTGCGCGACCGCGTGTTGGTCAATATGACAGAAAGCGAATGGGACGCAGTTATTGCTGTGCACCTCAAAGGACATTTTGCACCGTCCCGTTGGGCAGCTGCATACTGGCGTGAGCAATTCAAATCAGGTGTAACGAAGCAACGCCATATCGTTCATACATCATCTACATCTGGATTGTTTTCAAACCCTGGACAGTCAAACTATGGCGCAGCGAAAACTGGAATCGCGACATTCTCGCAAATTCTTGCGAAGGAACTAGTTCGATACAACGTAAAAAGCAACTCCATTGCGCCTGGTGCACGTACTCGTTTGACTCTTGCGACTCCAGGTCTTGGCGATCGAATTGGTGCACCTACCGATGCAGCAAAGTTCGATGAGTGGGACCCCGCCAATATTTCACCATTGGTCTGCTACCTATCATCTGAAGCATGTGAATTCACAGGCGAAACGTTCTATGTCGCAGCTGGCGAGGTCACTCGTATCAAATCGTGGGAACGAGCAGAGACCGTCAATCAGAATGATCGATGGGAAGTGTCCAAACTCACAGAAGCGCTTAAGGCAATGGCCGCTGAGGTGAAGAAGTAACCAACTAAACTGGAGTTCCCCCATGAATTCCCGCAACGACAAAAACGAAGAGCTCGCCCCGCACGGGAAAGCAACAATCACCTTTGAACAAGGTGGTGTTGACGAAGTTTCAGTTGTTCCATGGACATTGATGATTCCGCGCAAGCTTGCACGGAAAGTCGGACTCACTAAAAAATGGGCAACGCTTTTTGTTGTGCTCGCTGGATTGTTTACCACTAGCTCCACCATCACTATTTTGGTCGTGTCGTTAGACACCATTGCAAAAGATTTACATTCGTCTGTCAGTGTTCTGAACTGGTCGATTACTGGCCCCATGTTGGCGTTTGGCGTCGTTGGTCCTGCATACGGGAAAATTGGTGACCTCTACGGACACAAAAAGGTCTATGTCTTTGGGCTGTTATTTGCCGGAATATTTGCAGGCATGACTGTCTTTGCATGGAATGCAGTGTCCATGGTGGTGTTTCGGTTGTTATCAGCAACAGCAGGGTCTGCCACGGGCCCGGCCGCAATGGCATATGTCAACAGATTGTTTGAGCCGAACGAACGGGTTCGTCCGCTCGGGTTATGGAGTTTTGTTACGGCTGGCGCACCAGTGCTTGGTGTTGTAATCGGTGGCCCCGTTATATCGGCCATTGGGTGGCGAATGATCTTTGTGGTTCAGGCGCCGTTGTTGCTTGGTGCTGCTTTGCTTGCATGGAACTTATTGCCTCAAACCACACGAATGAAAAACGTGAAGTTTGATGTGAAGGGGTCCCTTACGCTTGGTCTTGGCGCAACATTGTTCTTGTTGGCAATCAACAGAGGACATTCATGGGGATGGACATCGCCAGCAATCTTGTTCTTTGCGGTTACCTCTCTTGTGTCGCTGTGGTTGTTCATCAGATTTGAACGCGCTGCTGAAGCACCTCTGATGCCATTGAAGTGGTTACGCACGCCGAACATTATTTTGCCAATTTCGATTCAGGCGCTCTTGAACTTTGCCTATATGGGTGGCTTTATTGTGGTTCCGCAAATGTTGGAGACAGGGCTCGGGTACAGCGCATCGCATGTCGGTTGGCTCATCATTGCCCGACCATTATCGTTCTCTATTACCGCTCCGTTGGCGAGTTTTTTCACCATGCGAGCAGGGGAGCGAAAGTCCGGAGTGATTGGTGCGTGCGGAGTCATTGCGTCAATGCTTGTTCTCTCTAGCCTTGCGAGCGGTTCGTCTGACCTGCTCGTGGTTCTTGGTCTCGGATTGTCGGGAATTGGTTTTGGAATTGCAGGCCCTGCTCTTACTGCACTTGTCGCTAACGCAGTCGATGACGAAACAATTGGTGTTGCGGGAGCAATGCAACAGTTGTTATCACAAATGGGAGCGGTACTTGGTTCCACAGTCATGATCTCGGTTCATGAAATGACTGCTGCGTCAACAACTGTTGTTCGAAGTTACGGCATCGCATTGTTGTTTGGCGCTGGAACTGCAACAGCGGCCGCGTTGCTTGCGACTCGTCTGACACCCACCGACAGGTTGGCCGATGCAATGGCCAATACCTAAGCGGTAATTGCTTTTATCTCTGCAGCCACGGCTTCGGTAGTTTCAGTTTGTGGCAATGATGTTTGCATCACCATTAACCGAGTGATGTCACCTTCAACTTTGATACGTCCTGCCATAAATGCTTGCATGCTTGCCGTGGGGTCTTGCTCTACAAATAACTTGCGCGCGGTTTCGTAATCAGTAGTCACTGTGAGATCCGAGTCTTCTATGGAGCCCAATTCCATTTCCAGACTGCCGTTTGATGTATCGATATAGGCTGAGATAGAGCCATCGCCAAATGGGACTTTGGTAGTGATCACGTTGATGCGGACAACGACATCAATGACCGGCACATCGCCCGAATACCTGTGACGTATGTCGCGAGCAGCCTCAATCCATGATTCTGAGAGAAATTGATGGCTCATATTGGGTCCTATCGGGAAAGAAACTTTACGGATTGTTCAATCCATGTCATAAACCACGACGCTAGCGATAAGAATTGACAAATGTCCAGAATCTTGGTGTCAGAAGAATTAGCCGAAAGCGGACTTAGCAAATTGCGCGCCGCTGGTCACGATGTCGACGTGCAGGTCGGGCTTACCCCCGAGCAGTTGCAGGTTGCAATAAAAGGCGCGCATGCCCTCATCGTGCGCTCAGCCACGCAAGTAGACGATGCGCTTCTTGCGGCCGCTGATGACCTTGTTGTCGTCGGTCGTGCCGGTGTTGGTCTTGACAATGTGGATGTCGAATCTGCTACCCGCCGTGGCGTGATGGTTTCGAATGCTCCCGAGTCAAACATTGTGTCAGCAGCTGAACACACAATGGCCATGTTGTTGGCTGTGGCTCGTAACGTGCCACAGGCTCATGCAGCTTTGGTTCAAGGTCGCTGGGAACGCAGCAAGTGGGAAGGCGTCGAGTTGTTCGACAAGACTCTCGGAGTTGTTGGCCTTGGTCGCATTGGCAAATTAGTAGCGCAACGTGCAGTGGCCTTTGGCATGCGTGTTATTGCATTTGATCCGTTCGTTTCTGAAGAGCGTGCTCGTGCAATGAATGTTGAACTGGCTGAACTGAATGACTTGGTTAAGCGATCTGATTTCATTACCGTTCATTTACCAAAGAACAAAGACACTGTCAACTTGTTCGATACAAAGATGCTTGCAACTGCAAAACCATCACTGCGCATCATCAACGTTGCACGTGGTGGAATCATTAATGAGGCCGATCTTGCTGAAGCAGTCAAGAATGGTGTCATTGCTGGCGCAGCGCTTGACGTGTTTGACAAAGAGCCAACCACTGAGTCACCGTTATTTCAAGTTCCGGGCATTGTGGTGACTCCACACCTTGGTGCCAGCACAACTGAGGCGCAAGACCGCGCAGGCGATCACATTGCTGACCAGATTCTTCTTGCACTTGCTGGCGATTTCGTTCCCTATGCCGTCAATATTTCTGCTGCTGACGCAAACGAAACCTTGAAGCCGTACTTGCCACTTGCAGAGCGTCTTGGTCGTCTCTTTTCCTCAGCTGCTGGGAAAGATATTTCTGAACTGGAAATCATTGCCACGGGTGAAATCGCTGGCTATGACACTCGCATTCTTACGTTGAGCGCACTGAAGGGCTTCTTCTCGGCCCGCCATGATGATGCCGTTACGTACGTGAATGCCCCGCAAATTGCTGCGGCACAGAACATTACGATCAAAGAAAACAAAGTGACAAACTCTGCTTCAAACAGTGACTATGTCAACCTCATCACGTTGCGTGCTGGAACACACAGCATTGCTGCAACACTGGTTGGTCCTCGCCGTCAAGCGCGCATTGTCATGGTCGATGACCACATGACAGACGTTCCGCCGTCCGATTACATGCTCGTGGTTCGCAATGATGACCGCCCGGGTGTTATCGGACTTGTCGGGACACTCTTGGGTGCCCACAACGTGAACATTGCAGACATGGATGTGGGTCGTGCACTCACGCCAGGAACAGCATTGATGGTGATTGCAACAACCGACGAAACTCCGAATGCAGTTCTTGACGAACTGCGTGCGAAGCCCGGAATTATTGAAGTAACTGCTCTACACAGTTAACTGACGGAATCAACTTGGTCGAGGAGTCGCTCGAGGTCTGGCAGAAGTCCTAATCGATTTGCCCAATTACGGAGATACGGGCGATCTAAGGTATTTCGGGCAACCAAATCAGCACAGTCAGACCATTGCCGTTCTGAACTGGTGGTCAGACGCCAGCGAAGTTTCGCAAGCACAATGTCCTCTGCGGTAGCAACATAAGCGGGTATGCCATGAATGAGGGATTGAACGCGCCGCGACAGTCGTATTTGGGTAAATTCATCATTCAGGGGAGCGACAAAGACGTCAACTTTTGTTCCGTGTTCAGGATGCAGAACATTAAATGAACCCCCGTGAGTTAGAGCAAAGCATGCTTCAGATTCAGGAACATAAAAGGCCTCATTACTAAGAAGTGAAATGATTTCGTCTGCATGCTCACCGTCGACAAGTGTGATCATGTCAATATCGCTTGTGGAGCGATCGAGTCCCCATGTGCTTGCACCGGTGGAACCAACAATTGCATAGGGAATTGAATACTTTTCTAAAGCATCAATAACTCGTTGAAGGACTTGACTTTCAATGTTCATGGAAAGATGCGGCGTAAGTATGCTTCGGCAGCAGTTGCAAGTGCATCGCCATGACGGCGACGAATATATTCACGTCGTATGTCATATTCGGAAAACTCTGGGTGTGTGCGCCGGATGGTTTGGTCGACCGTCTGAGCCATTTGTCGAGTTTTCTCTTCAGCTCGTTGCGAACGTTCTTGCATGCTGAGCGAGCGACTGTGGCTTACTTGCATACGCCACACGTCAGTTGAGGTGTCAAGCGGGATCACTGGCGGATAGTGGTTCACATCGGTCATGGTACTGAATGGGTGAGTTACTGTGCGGCGCGCAGTGCGTCGCGGGTTTCGCGAGCAACACGTGCAGCTGCGGGCATTGGGTCAACCGAATCCGCATACAAAATGGCGCGTGACGAATTCACTATGAGGCCAGTGCCGTGTGAGTTGGCACCGTTCTTCACAACCTCTTCAGGGCTTCCGCCCTGTGCGCCGACGCCAGGAACAAGCAAAGGCATATCGCCAACGATTCTTCGTACTTCAGCAAGTTCTGCTGGGTAGGTAGCGCCCACCACTAAGGCAACTTCGCCTTTGTGAGACCATTCGTCTGCAGCGCGCCGTGCAACATGTTGATACAACGGTTTTCCATCAATCAGTTGTGATT
>JBAXUC010000082.1:0-6717 GCA_037129855.1 Actinomycetota bacterium
TCCCATTGATTTCTGTTCGTCACTCAATCTGTCGCGCACAATTTCAATACATTCACGCCCGTGAAACTCGGGTCTGTCATTCACTTGGTTAAACATTCCTACCGACGTACGCGGTCCAAACGTAATGTCACCAATAAGGCCATCTGATTTACCGTTCAAAGCATTAAGAAGGTGAGTCTTTCCGGTTCCGTTCGGGCCAATCAACCCGAGACGCTCACCAAAATGCACTTCATCAGAAAACGGCATGAATAAATCACCGATGGCAACTGCTTCAAACTTCACCACGCGACGAGCAGAGTCTGCACCACGGAACCGAACATAAATCTGTTGATCAGCGACTGGCGGGGGAGGAGGCCCAGCTTTTACGAACTTTTCCCAACGCGTTTCAGCACCGTTTGCTTTCGTTGCGTTCTTGAAGTTCTGTGCAGCACGTTGCTTCATGATTTTCATGTGATGAAACAGTCGACGCTCTTCATCGTTCCAGCGCTTCAAGTCGTCGCCCAATAGTTCCTGACGCTTCTGTCGTGCTTCAGGGAACGTGACATACGAACCGCCGTGCACCCACGCACCTGAACCCTCAACAGCAATAATCTTTGTTGCTACGCGCTCTAACAATGTGCGGTCGTGGCTGACCATCAAGATCGTGCTCTTGCACGCCTTGATTTGTTCTTCCAACCAGCCACGTGTCGGAATGTCGAGGTAGTTATCTGGTTCATCCAAGAACAACACGTCAGCGCCCGACGTCAACAACAAGTCAAGAACAAGACGTTTGCGTTCTCCACCGGATAACTGGCTCACAAGGCGAGTCGCAAAGTTGTCAACGGGTGTCTTCACGCTGCGTTGCGCTGATGCTGCCCACTGAGTCTCAAGGTCATACCCACCAAGGTCGCCCCAGTCGCCAAGCGCCTCGGCGTATTTCATACCGTCGTCTTCACCGCTCATCATTGCTTTTTCAGCAGCAAAGAGTTTCTTTCCGGCTTCGCGCAGTGCAATGGGTGCAACTTCAATCAACATGTCGCGCAAACTGTCATCGGGCTTGCTCATGCCAACGTCCTGTGTCATCTGCAAGAACGTGCCACCAATACTGAACTCACCGTCATCGGGTTCTATTTGTGCGGTCAGAATGCGCAGGATTGTTGATTTACCAACACCATTAGGTCCAACGATTGCTGCATGCTCACCAGGGGAGACGCCAAAGCTGACATCAAAGAACAATTGGTCAGCACCAGGAGGTGAATATGCCAATTCAGATACGACAATGCTGCTCACCACTCCATTGTGGTGGGCGGGTCATCTGCCTCAAACTAAATATATCTGTACAGGTATAATAGAGATATGGCCAAAGAGGTGTATTCCCGCAATTTGATTCACACGGCACGGATGCAGGCTGGTCTAACCCAGGCCGAACTAGCCCGAATAGGTAAAACGAGCCAAGCTGCAATTTCTGCATATGAATCCGGCAAGAGATCTCCATCTGTTGAAACTCTCTCGAGACTTATTCGGGTAACAGGAATGGAATTGCGAATACGACTTTCAGAACCAGACTCACATGACGCATCTCGAAAATCGGCAGAAAAAATCTTGCCCAAGTCTCAGGTTCGTGCACACATAACTCGCGAAGGAAAGCGAATTAGTGCACATGGTCGAGGTTCCAAGACTTGATATTCAAAAACTGTTTGAGGAATTAGAAAAAGAGAAAGTTCAATACGTCGTCATCGGTGGAATTGCAGCTCAACACTTGGGACTACCGGTTCCCGCCACAATTGATTTAGACATAACACCGAAACGGTCTGCGGAAAATTACCGGAAGCTTTCCCGCTTCTTTGAGAATGTAGGAGCGGCCCTATTTACAGCCGAAGATGGTGGCACGTGGTTCCCGTATCACCTCCTTGAAAATTGGAGCCAGTACAGCACTCTGCACTTACTCACAAGATTTGGGCTACTTGATCTTGTCTTTTCGCCGGAAGGTGCGCCATCTGGTTATTCACAACTCGCTCCAGATTCACAATTGCTGACTGTGGAACTGGTGAAGATTCGCTTGATTACAGAAAAGCAATGGGTTGCCCTAAAGATTGCAGCCGGTCGCGAGAAAGATATTGAGCACTTGTCTATGTATTACAGAGACAGAAACGAGAACTAGCTTCCTAGTTCCTCGGTGAGTTCTAACCACTGCGTTTCAAGTGATTCGATTGCTGTTTGCAGAGCAGCGAGCTCTTCGCCCAATGCGGCAAGTTTCTTATGATCGTTACCAGCATCAGCAATGTCTTGATACAACGCAGTCTGGCGAGTCGTGCGCTTCGTCATGTCTTTTTCAACATTCGTGATCAATCTATTCAACGTGCTCGGGCTACGTGACGACTTCTGTTTGACAGGTTTAGTTGAAGATGACCGCTGCGTCGGGGCAGAACGTGGGGTAGTTGTGCGTGCATATCGCTGCTTCAGCCATGTTGCAACACCACCGGGCACCAGTGCTGCACCACCTTCATCGTCAAGGGCGAAAATCTCTTCCACAGTGCGGTCAATAAATGCACGGTCATGGCTAACGACTACAACAATGCCTGGCCAGTCATCAAGGTAATCCTCTAGTGCGCGCAAAGTATCAAGGTCAAGGTCGTTCGTTGGTTCGTCCAACAACAACACATTGGGTTGTTCAATCAATGTGAGAAGTAATTGCAAACGACGACGTTCGCCACCTGACAATGTGCTTAATGGTGCGAATTGTGCATCGCCATCAAACCAGAATCGCTTCATCAAGTTGAGATCTTCTACTGAAGGCGAGCCCTTGTCGCCTGCAACAACATCACGCACGCGCTTTGTAAGGTCGAGTTCTTTGCCTAACTGGTCGTAGTAACCCACCAACACTGTTTTTCCAATATCAATGGTGCCAACGGTGGGGGTGAGACGTCCTGCAATCATGTCGAGCAACGTGCTCTTTCCTGCGCCGTTTGGCCCAACAATTCCCAAACGATCGCCAGGTTCCAGTGCATGATCAAATGCGTGCAGTACTTCATGACCATCTGGCCACGTGAAACCAACGCCCAGCATTTCGATTCCCTTTGAACCAAGTCGCTTACTGCCGAGATCTAATCCCAATTCACCCTGTCGTGCAGGGCCGTCTGGCTTATTTGCAATCAATGCTTCAGCAGCTGCAATACGAGCTTTCGGTTTTGCAGTACGTGCAGGTGCACCACGACGCAACCAAGCAAGTTCCTTTTTCGCAGCGTTCTTTCGTACTTGTTCTGCCGTAGCGGAATTCTCTTCACGTTCTGCACGAGCAGCTAAGTACGCCGCGTATCCAGAACCTTCATTTTCGCCAGCTGGAATATGCAAGTACGCATGTCCGCGATCAATTTCCAACACGCGGTTAGTAACACGGTCAAGAACATGTCGGTCGTGCGTGACAATTGCAAGTCCACCAGGGAAACGCGCAAGTGTCTCTTCAAGAAATCCGATCGCATCAAGATCTAAGTGGTTTGTTGGCTCATCAAGAATGAGACAGTCCCATTCACCAGCAAGTAGTCGGGCCAACGCAACGCGCTTTAATTGGCCACCAGATAGTTCTCGCGTATCTGCTTCAACCATGTCGCCCATGCCAAGCTTGTCCAGCATTGCTTCGCCTTGCCAGCCACCACCCACTGCATCGCGAACGGTGCCGTTTGGCAAAACTGGCAACTGAGGCAACACACCAATGCGCGCACCACGACCCGTGCGCACAACACCAGCATCAGGTCGAAGCTCGCCAGACAAAATACGAAACAGCGTGCTCTTGCCACAGCCATTCAGACCAACAACACCCAATCGGTCGCCGGTGCTCAACGTAATGGAGACATCTTCGAACAAGGGGCGACCAGGACGAGAAGCCTTGAGCCCTTCAGCATCAATCAGAATCATGTCAGTCCCGACTGCCCGCAAGAATTGGAATCAATGTAAGCGCTGGTTCATCGGCTTCAAGGCGTTGCAGCCTGTATTTACTTTGAAACAGTGCGACAAGTTCACCGTCACTACGGCGCAAAATACGAATGCCACCAATTTCACGCAAGCGGGGAATCGATTCTTTATCGGTAATTCGAATTGCTTGATAGTCGGCGTTCAAGATTTCAGCAGGTGCATTGAATTCATGCTGTAAACGATGTGCCAATACTTCAAACTGCAATTGACCAACTGCGGCAAGCACTGGGTCGGCATCTCCCATGTCTGGGTCGCGCAACACCTGCACAACACCTTCCTCATCAAGCTGTTGCATTCCCCGACGGAACTGTTTGAACTTTGATGAGTCAAGTGGGCGAGCCGTAGCAAACACTTCGGGTGCGAATCGTGGCAGTGCCGGAAATGACACTGCTTTTCCTGCATGCAATGTGTCGCCAATTTGCAAGCCTGAAGTGTTGATCAGACCAATCACATCGCCAGGGAAAGCCTCTTCAATTGTTTCGCGTTCGGAACCAAATGCAGTCGTTGCATATTTTGTTCCAACGTTCTTTGCAGTACGTGCGCAATCAACATCCATTCCGCGTTCAAACTTGCCTGAACAAATTCGGGCAAATGCGATGCGGTCACGGTGGTTCGGGTCCATGTTGGCCTGAATCTTAAAAATGAATGCAGCAAACTCAGCTTCAAGTGGGCGAGGGTCACCGTCAACATCTTTACGTGGTGCAGGAGCCGGTACCAGATCGACAACAGCGTCAAGCAACATTTGCACGCCAAAGTTGGTGATTGCGGAACCCACAAATACGGGTGTGCTTTTACCGGCAAGGAAACTTTCAATATCAACATCTGCACCAATTGCATCAAGCAGTCCGCACCCATCGAGTGCTTGCTTCCATGCCGGACCTTCATCAATCGCTGCTTGTTCGGGGCTCACAATTTCTTCAGGTGCAATAGATGATCCGCGTGCAACACGAGTGAACCGAACGAAGTCACCTGTGCGCCTATCGATCACACCGCGGAAGTCACCCGACTGGCCAACTGGCCATGTAACTGGAGTCGGGCGCAAACCAATTTGTTTCTCCACTTCGTCAAGTAGTTCCAACGGGTCGCGGCCTGGTCTGTCGTACTTATTGAAAAACGTAATCACCGGAAGATTTTGTGCACGACACACTTCAAACAATTTCAATGTCTGCGGTTCGATACCTTTTGCAACGTCGAGCACCATGATGACCGCATCAACTGCAGACAACACGCGGTATGTGTCTTCAGAGAAGTCACGGTGACCAGGAGTGTCAAGCAAGTTGAACACACAATCGCGATACGGAAACTGCAACACAGTCGATGAAATTGAAATTCCGCGCTGGCGTTCCATCGCCATCCAGTCAGAAGTAGCAGCACGCCTGTCGCCTCGAGCCTTCACTGCTCCACCGGTTTGAATAGCGCCTGCGTATAAGAGGAACTTCTCAGTAAGCGTGGTTTTGCCTGCGTCAGGGTGCGAAATGATTGCGAAGGTGCGCCGTGTGGCCGCTTCGCTCAAGATTTCGGGTGATTCAGACACTCAACGAGCCTACGGGCGTTGGGGGAAACCCTTCTCGGGTCTGCAGATTGGCCGATGCGAAGTCATTCTCTGTTAACTCGATGTAAGGGCACTTAACTGTACGATTTAGGAATGTTTAGCCGATTTTCTCCCACTCGCACCGGGTTATCGCTTGTTGGTGCAATCAGCCTTTTTGTTATATCGATGATTGCAATTCCGACTGCGTTTATAGCTTCGCCTGCGCAAGCAGCAACCGTGACCAGTGGTTCTTGTACGGCGACAGTTGATAACGCAACTGGCGTGAGCATGACCGTCGCATCAAATGGTGATTGCGTACTTTCATTTGCAACTGCAGCAACTACCCCAACTACTAGTGCAGAGTTTGCAACACGTACGTGGACTGTTCCAGCCTTGGTGACATCGGTTCAGGCAGTTGTTGTTGCTGGTGGAGGCGGTGGCGGAAGTTCTAATGGATGTTGTTTTGATGCTGGAGCTGGCGGCGGTGGCGGTGTTGTTGTTGCCACTAGTTATGCAGTAACTGCAGGACAATCAATCACTGTCAAGACTGGTTTAGGTGGTCGTGGAACATATTGCGGCAATGGGTTAGACGGCGGAAATTCACAGTTCGGAACTCTCGTTGCAATCGGTGGTGGACGCGGTGGTGGCTGCAGTGTGATAGCTGGAACAGGTGGATCTGGCGGCGGTGCGCATTGTTTTGTTGCTGGCGGTGTTTCCAATCAAGCCACTTTGGGGACTCAATCCAACGGTTCAACGATTACGGCCTACGGTAGAGTTGGTGGTGTGTCGACAAGTTGCAGTACTGGTGGCGGCGGTGGTGGCGGCGGCGCTACAGAAGTTGGTGGTGCGGGAATCGGCGACGGAAGTACGGCTCCAAGCGGTGGAGTTGGTGGAAAAGGCGGCGAAGGAATTGCTGATGCAACGCGAACAGGTTCTGCAATTGTGTATGGCTCTGGCGGCGGTGGCCAAGGAAGATGGTTGAATGCAGCTGGCGGAACCAACGGCGGTAGCGGCAGCGGTACGAATGCAAGTGGTGGCGCAGGAATCGACGGAGTTGATGAGACAGGTGGCGGTGGAGGTGCCGGTTGGCGCGGCGGAGTAGTGAATCAAGCAGCTGGTGATGGCGGATCAGGAATTGTTGTTATTCGTTATTCAATTCCAACGTGTTCACCAGTGACATCAACAGTTGGTGCCGACACGGTTGTGAAATTTTCTTCTGCGGGAACATGCACTTGGAC
>JBAXUC010000083.1:0-6663 GCA_037129855.1 Actinomycetota bacterium
CGGTATTACACCGAGAGTTTCCGTTTGCCGACGTTGTCTGCAAAGCATGTCTTGCGGTCGCTATCAAATGATGGTTTTCATTACATTGAATCTGCGCTAGAGCTGGGCAAGGGTGCAATAGTCGCCCTTCCGCATCTCGGTGGTTGGGAATGGGCAGGTCGATGGATGGCAGAGATGGGTCACCGAATGACCGTCATCGTGGAACCGCTTGACCCTCCCGAACTCTTTGACTGGTTCACAAAATTGCGCAGCGATCTCGGCATGAATGTGGTTCCGCTTGGACCTCGTGCCGCGCCTGAAGTTTTGGCTGCACTGCGTCGCAACGAAGTGGTGTGTTTATTGTCTGACCGAGACATTCAGGGCAATGGAGTCGAAGTTGATTTTTTTGGTGAGCGAACGACTCTCCCTGCCGGTCCAGCGATGTTAGGGATTCGTTCCGGGGCGGCTGTAGTACCGGGCGCTGTGTATTTCACATCGGCAGTAGATGGTCATCATTGTGTGATTCGCCCACCCTTGGTTTTCAAAAAAGTAGGCGGATTACGAGAGCAGGTAGCGGCGGGTACTCAAGCTCTAGCTGTTGAACTTGAAGGTCTGATTCGACGAGCACCCGAACAGTGGCATTTATTTCAACCAAATTGGCCAAGTGACCCTGGGTATGCAGAGATGCGCGCGCGGTCTATCGCTGAATGAATTGAGCCACTGCGTCAAGTGCATGAGGCGCGACGGAATACCAAATCCATGTTCCATCACGACGTGATTCGACAAGGCCAGCCTCACGAAGCACTTTTAAATGGTGACTAATCGTTGGTTGGCTTCGGTCAAGCGGTTCAGTTAAATCGCAGGAACAAATACCGTCACGCCCCGCACGACGAACCAAATCAAAAAGGCGAAGACGAGTTGGGTCAGACAGTGCCGCAAACATTGGCGCAAGGGAAGCGGCGGCTCCGTCAGCAAGCGGACCTTTGCCTAGCTGAACCTGTTTGGCATTTGTCATAGTTCGATGATACATCGATAGTCATCAATGTGATGTATATTGATGAGTGTCAAAGTATCTAAAAAACCTTTGACGAGAGGAAAGAATGTCACGAGTACAACTTGCACTGAATGTAGGCAATCTGAATGATGCCATCGTGTTCTACACCAAAATGTTCGGGGTAGGACCTGCCAAGGTTCGCGAAGGGTACGCAAATTTTGCAATCACTGAACCCCCGTTGAAACTTGTTCTCATCGAAGGACACGGAGAAGCTGGAACACTGAACCATGTTGGCGTTGAAGTGGAAGACACTGACCAAGTGGCCGCAAAGATTGAATCTGCAATAGCCATGGGAATGCCGATCGAGATTCAGGAAAGCGAAACGTGCTGTTTCGCCGTTCAAGACAAGGTGTGGATCAAAGGCGGCGAGTTGCCGTGGGAGTGGTACACAGTCCTCGCTGATGCCCCCCAGGATTCCTCATTGAAGGCGATGCCAATCATGCTCGGGGTTCCATCAACAGGTAGCTGCTGCGGACCAGAAGGTTGCTGATGTCGCGGCGCACCCTGGCCGAATTTCTCGGTACTGCTTTATTAGTAATGGCGGTTGTCGGTTCGGGCATCATGGCCCAGAATCTCACCAAAGATATTGCGTTGCAGTTGTTGGCTAATGCCATCGCAACAGGCGGAGCATTGCTTGGTCTCATCACTATTTTCGGACCAATCTCTGGTGCATCATTTAATCCGGTGGTGTCGTTCGTTAGTTATTTCGTAGACCGAGATACTTCTGTTGTTCTTCTCGTTACTGATGTAGTGGCTCAAGTCGCTGGTGCAATTGCAGGTTGCATCATCGCGAACATCATGTTTGCGCATCCCTTCATTGAAATGTCAACCAAAGTGCGTACAGGTGGGCCGACCTGGTTTTCCGAAGTCATTGCCACCATTGGTTTGTTGCTAGTCATTTGGGGCGGGAAGAGAGCCGGTGCCAATGTCGCTGTGCTTGTTGCGGCCTGGATAACCGGGGCGTATTGGTTTACATCATCCACGAGTGTTGCCAACCCAGCCGTTGGTATTGGTCGAATGTTCTCTGATTCTTTTGCAGGTATTGCACCAGAGTCAATGCCGATGTTTGCTGTCATGCAAATTGTGGGCGGAGTGATTGGTTTTCTGATCATCAAGACTTTGTGGTCTCGTGACCGAGCCGCATCATGAGCGGCATTTTGTTCTTGTGTATTCATAATGCTGGCCGTTCGCAAATGGCAGCAGGATTCGCACGAGAGCTCTCTGGCGGTGACGTACTAATTTTGTCGGGTGGCTCAGAGCCCGCAGATTCTGTCAACCCAGTAGCTATTGATGTAATGAAAGAAGTCGGAATTGATATTTCGCAGTTTGTGCCCCAGAAATACAATGACGACTTACTGAATGCGGTTGACGTAGTGGTCACCATGGGTTGTGGTGACACGTGTCCGTATATTCCTGGAAAACGATATGTCGACTGGCCGCTTGATGATCCAAAAGGAAAGCCGCTAGAAGATGTACGGCGCATTCGTGACGAGATCAAGTCTCACGTCACCGAATTGCTTGCTCAGTTGTAAACGTCGAACAACTGGTTGATGGCCTTTACTTGACCACCAGTTGTTGATGACATCACAGCAATCGGGGTGACGCCTGCATGTGCCCACTCCTCAAAGCGAGCACGAACATGGGATGCAGATCCGCTAATTGTGTTGTCGTCGAGCCACTTGTCGCTCATGAGTGAAGGAAGAATGTCTTTGTTACCCGCTTCGATTGCTGCTTCAATGGCATCCATTTCTTCTGTGTAACCGGCGGCTCGCCAATAGTTGCGGTAGTTAGGAAGTGACACGTACCCGGTGAGAGTGCGGCGGTTCACTGCGCGTGCAGCTTCCACATCGTCGTCGATGACGGTTGGAATCATGTTCGCTAAGAAGAAATCATCACGCACTGCGTCTGGAACTTCCGAAAGTTGTTTGGACATATGGCTCAATGAAGCATTTGCCCAAATCGCGCCTTCAGAAATTTCTGTGGCTAGTTGCAACATCTTGTTGCGAAGTGTTGCAAGATAAATCGGAGGCAATTGTCCGCCGAAGCGTTCATTTGCGCGCATCGCCGCAACATAGGCAGCTGTATCTGCAAGTGGCTTTCCTGTTTCAACACCAAGACGTTCTGTCACTGGCCCGTGACTGACACCAAGTCCCAGGCGAAATCGACCGTCTGACATCTCATTGATGTGAGAGGCGGTGTTTGCCATCTCAACAGGGTGGCTGTAATAAATCGGTTGAATCGACGTCCAGTAATTGATTCGTGATGTTTCATGAGCGAGTGAGACGCATAAACCCATGGTTCCGCCAAGACTGGGACACGCAAGGCCCGAGATTCCCTTGTTCTCGGCCTCAACGGCGAGATCAAGAATGGCACGTCTCTTTGTGGGTGAAGCCACAATGGAGAGGGCGGGTCGGAAAGAAGCATCTACCGTAAGCATTCCCGTAACCTAGCCTGCATGTTGCGAATTGGAATAGTGAGCCCGTACAGCCTCACGGTTCCTGGGGGAGTTCAGCAGCAAGTCCTAGGTCTGGCACGGAGTTTGCGCGCCAAAGGGCACGAGGTTCGAGTCCTTGGTCCATGCGATGGTCCACCCCCCGATGCGTTCGTAACTCCACTTGGTAACAGCCTTCCCACTGCAGTGAATGGATCCATCGCTCGACTGGCCCCCGATGCATCGGCGGCATTGCGCACCATTCGCGCACTGAACGACGAAGCATTCGATGTTGTGCACGTGCACGAACCGTTGGTGCCCGGGCCTTCGTTAACTGCGCTTCTTGTAAAGATGGCACCAGTCGTCGCCACATTTCATTCAGCGGGGGAGTCTGCTGCGTATCGCACGTTTTCGCGACAATTGAAATGGGTGGCATCACGTATTGATATTCGAGTCGCCGTATCGAAAGATGCTGTTGAATTAGCGCAGCGATACATCGGTGGTGAGTACGAAGTGTTGTTTAACGGAATAGAACTGGGCGACTACTCAACTCCGTCGGCGTCTCCGCGTGAGAATGCAATCTTCTTTATAGGTCGACATGAAGAACGCAAAGGTCTCAGTAATCTGCTCGAAGCGCTCGCACAACTTCCACCTGATGTGCGGTTATGGATTGCATCAGATGGACCACAGACTGCAGAACTAAAAATTCGTTTCGGTTCAGACTCGCGCATTGAATGGCTGGGTCGAATTTCTGATTCAGAAAAAATCAGTCGCATGAGTCGTGCATCGGTGTTTTGTGCTCCGTCGCTTCACGGTGAGTCGTTTGGCGTCGTGCTTCTTGAAGCGATGGCTGCTGGCACTCCGGTAGTGGCAAGCAACCTCGACGGGTATCGCAATGTGGCAACCGACGACGAGACAGCTTTGCTCGTTGAAATCGGAAATGTCGCCAGCCTGACCTCGGCACTTACTCGCGTATTGACTGAACCTCAATTGGCGACGCGACTCACGGCAAACGGGCGCAAGCATGCGCAGCGCTTTTCAATGGATGCACTTGCTGATCGATATATCGAGATGTATGAACGGGCACTGCATATGGAAGCGACAAACATCACCACCATCAAGGTGCCCCGTATGCTGAAGCGGTTCGAAGATCGTTTTTTACGGCGATCACATCTTGATGGCGGGCGATAAGGGTTGACAGCTGTCAACTCTATGAAAGGACATATGAATCAACGTCAATGGATTCCCATCGAGGAATCGAGTCAGTCTCAGGCACGTCGCATGTTTGCGTTTCCCGTTTCGTTCACTCTTGCCATCACCATCATCTTTCTTATCATCGGATTCATTATTGGCTTCCCTGTAATCGCGGCCGTTGTTGGTGCTGCCCTTTCTGGTGGCTTTATGTGGAACGTGTATCGCACTAGCAATGATGTTGTTTTGAAGATGGTCGGTGGCTTGCCTGCCTCAGAACATGAACACGCTCGTCTGTTTAATGTGATTGATGGGTTGTGTGTCGTCGGAGGCGATCCACGACCAGCATTGCGTGTAGTCGGTATTGAGTACCCCGTTGCGCTCGCAGTTGGCTTGCCAGGTGAAGCCGGAACAATCGTGGTATCTGCAGGATTTTTGAAAACAATGGGACGGGTCGAAATGGAAGCCGTCATGGCGCACATTATGTGGCGACTACGTACTGGTGACATTGGTCTCACGACATACATGTTGGCGTTGACGGCTGCGGTTCAGAGGTTCGGTGGAGACAAGGCGATGAAGGCTGTTATTACTCGTGTCGCAGACGAGCGGACCGTCATGTGGGCTGATGTTGCTGCGTGTCAAGCAACTCGTTATCCGCCAGCAATGGTGTCTGCCCTTGAAATTGTTGAGCGGGCTGCCGGTATCCCTCTAGGACGTATTGGTGCTCAACCGTTGTGGTTTGCAACTCCCGATTCCACACGGGATGACAGAAATCAATCAGTCGGTGGGTCTACTATGGCGTTTGCTCGTCTGCCATTGGCAGACCGTATTGCTGTTCTCAAGGAGATCTGACATGTTGAAATCACACCGCACTCTTGTTCGTTTATCGGTAGCCACCGTCTTGGTCTCTATTCTCGCAGCTTGTGGAGGCGGTGGATCAAGTTCCGACACAACTGCAGCGTGGGTTGACCCGCTCACAACAACTCCTCCAGTTCCTGGGTACCCACTCACTGGTCTTCCGATCACTGATCAAGCTGCAGCATTGCGTGTTGCTTTGGTAGCAAAGATCGACAACCATCCAGGTGCTCGTCCACAAACTGGTCTGAACAAAGCTGACATCGTGTTTGAAGAAAACGTTGAGTCACTCACTCGTTTCGCGGCAGTGTTTCAAAGCCAGGGCAGTGATCCAGTGGGACCATTGCGTAGTGGCCGTACTCAAGACATCGACATCCTTGCTTCGTTGAACAAGCCGTTATTCGCATGGAGTGGTGGCAACTATCGGGTGACAAAAGCGATTAACGCAAGCGATATGGTCAATGTCGGATACAGCGCTTCTCATGGCAAGGGCGGCTATTACCGCGAAAAGACTATGAAGGCCCCGCATAACTTGTATGCAAAGACTTCTGACCTCTGGACTCTTGCGCCTGCAGGTTCTGCTGCTCCGAAGCCACAATTTCTCTTTCGCACCGATAGCGATGCAAAGCCATCAACTTCAACAGCGATTGATGGCGCAAAGATTTCTATGTACAACGTGCGCGTCTACTGGAAATGGGATGCAGCAACCGGAAACTTCTTGCGCAGCAGCGACAATGACAAGCGCGTTCTCGAGCCACATATGACCGATGACGGTCAAGTCAATACGAAGAATGTTGTTGTTCTCTACGTCACCTACGTGCGAAGCAAAGCAGACCGCAAGAGTCCGAACGCTCTCACCACGGGTAAGGGCACAGGCTTTGTCATGACCGATGGCGGCATTATTCCCATCACATGGTTGCGCGGAAACCGCAGAGTTCCGTTCTCTCTCATCGATGCGAACAACCAATACGTCCGCTTGACTCCAGGCCGTACCTGGGTTGAATTGGCTTGGAAGAACTCCTTGGCGCCAGTGGCTCCGGGCATTGATCCTTCCAAAGTCGCTTTCCCAGCGGTCTAAAGCCGTAATTCACATGGGGTGACATCGCGTCGCCTCGGTACGATGACAGGCATGGTTTCTACTAACGGTTCGTCG
>JBAXUC010000084.1:0-6599 GCA_037129855.1 Actinomycetota bacterium
ATGTTGTCAGTCTCGGAGAACTGCGTTACTCAAAAGCCACATCGCAGCCCGTTCGTGTGGTTGTAGCCGTGGCAGATTCGTCACCTGCTCAGTCCGCAAAAGATCTGAAAGATGGAGTTCGCGTAACTACTGAATATCCAGAGATGACTCGTCGTTATTTTGCTGAACGGGGCATCAAGGCAGATATTCGTCTGAGCTACGGCGCAAGCGAAGCAAAGATTCCTGATATAGCCGATTGTGTCGTTGACATCACCGAAACGGGAAGAGCATTACGCGCTTCGGGGCTTCGTATTATTGACACCGTTCTCACCAGTTATACGGAATTGATTGCGAACAAAGAGTCATATGCCGACCCGGTAAAACGGCACGCCATGCAACAAATCATGACATTGTTGACCGGAACGCTTGAGGCTCGCGACAAAGTGTTGTTGAAGTTGAACGTGACAGAGTCGTCGCTAGATGCAGTGCTTGCCTTGTTGCCCGCAGCAAAATCTCCTACGGTCTCTCGTCTGGCCTCTGGTGATGTGGCGGTTGAATCGGTAGTTCCAAAACGCGGAATCAACACACTGATTCCAGATCTCATTGATGCCGGTGCATCTGATCTGCTCGAAATTCCTATTTCAAAAATCATCCATTAAGACAATGCATTCTGAAGAACTGAGCGAAGAACTCACAGGTACCGTGACTGTATTCAATAATGCTCACGGCTTAGGCGAGATCACTGATTCTGCATCTGTCGTGTGGCCATTCCATTGTGTGTCCATTGCAGATGGCTCTCGCACAATTGAAGTGGGACGAAAAGTTGTGTTTCGAATGGGCTTTCGCGTAGCGCGCCCTGAAGCTGTTTCTATTCGTTCGGTGTAGCCGGAGACGATTTCTGGACAAACACCATTCGTATGTTTCCGAGAGCGGCCACAAGAGTGTCGTGATGCTCTCCTAAGCGCTCTCCAAGGCCATCAACAAGCAGCCCGAGAGCATCAATGGCTATCTGGGCATCAGATAAGCGCACCGGTTCTGCGGACAGGTGAATGGCGGCTAGTTCAAACAGTCCCATGGCATGATTTGCCACAACAATGGCTGCCGGCACCTCAGCGAGGCGACGACGGGCTTCTGCAACAGCCTCGAGGGCCTCGGCGGTGCCTTCGTCCATTTCCGGTTTCGGGGAATCTGTGGGGGACATGGTGTGGTCAGTGCTCATGTGCCGATACCCTAACTGGCGTCAACTGAGCGAAGTGGGGCATCTGCCCCCACCGGTCCAGCCATTAGGTTGCGACAGGTCGAGAAGGCGAGCGATTCTGTCGCTCTGTGTCTGCTTTGCGCACTGGCGCAAAATATCGCATCTTGCGGTATTGATACAGAGGAGGGCTTGCCCATTGCTTAGAAGTGAACAGTCATAGTTACGCCACCGAGTGAACCGCGCTACAACGAACGCATCCGTGCGCGCGAGGTTCGCCTCATTGGTCCAGATGGCAGCCAAGTTGGTGTTCGCACCACGGCTGACGCACTTGTCCTTGCTCGTGAGTTAGACCTCGACCTTGTCGAAGTTGCTCCGCTTGCAAACCCGCCAGTGTGTCGCATTATGGATTACGGCAAGTTCCGTTACGAAGAAGCACAAAAGCTGAAGGAATCTCGTAAGAAGACAACCCACGTCACCGTGAAAGAGGTGAAGTTCCGACCAAAGATCGGAAAGGGAGACTTCGATACCAAGGTTCGTCACATGCGTGATTTCCTCGAAGACGGACACAAAGTGAAAGTAACTCTGCAGTTTCGAGGCCGCGAGGTGGCGCACCCTGAATTGGGCGCAAAAATCCTTGACGCAGCAATCGAGCAACTCGGATCGATCGCCAAGGTGGAAACCCAGGCGCGACTTGAAGGCAGAAATATGACATTGGTTCTTTCACCAGACAAGAAGCCAGTCAAGAAATCGTCAGATAGGGACGAGCCACAGGAATCAGCACCCGTTGTTGAAAATGTGGTTCAACCAGAAGAAATATTAGAAGAAATATCAGAAGTTCAGGAATAGAGGAAACACGACATGCCAAAGATGAAGACAAACAAGACCGCTGCAAAGCGTTTCAAAGTATCGGGAACAGGAAAGTTGCGCCGTCAAAAAGCTAACCGTCAGCACTTGTTCGAAAAAAAGTCGAGTGTTCGTACACGTCGTCTCGCTGGCACAACCGATGTGGATCCTGGCGATACCAAGAACATCAAGCGCTTGCTGGGCATGCGTTAATCGATACAAGAAAGATTTAGGAAGGTAACACCATGGCAAGAGTCAAAAGGGCCGTACATGCCCGCAAGAAGCACAAGGCAATTCTCGAGAAGGCAAGCGGTTATTACGGAAATAAGAGCCGTTCATTCCGCGCAGCTAACGAGCAGGTATTGCACTCAGGTCAATACGCTTTTCGTGACCGTCGCGCAAAGAAGGGCGAGTTTCGTCGTCTCTGGATTCAGCGCATCAATGCTGCATGCCGTTTGAACGACATTTCATACAGCCGCTTTATCGCTGGTCTTAATGCAGCAGGAATTGAAGTCGACCGTAAGGTCATGGCCGATCTTGCAGTATTCGATGCCGAAGCATTCTCGGCTTTGGTTGTGGCTGCAAAGGCTGCGCTCGCCTGAGCCGGCTTCCACTCTCTTCAGCAAACCCTCGGGTTCAACGACTGCGACGCCTCATCGGGCGTCGCAGTGTTCGTTATGAAGAAAGTTCCTTCGTCATTGAAGGGCCAACTCTTGTGGCAGAAGCTGTCGCTGCGGGTTTTGTTCTCGTTGATCAATTCGTTCGCGATGATTATGACGGCTACGAAGCAACTGGCGTGTACACGCATGTTCTCGATGAGCGCACCTTCAATTCGGTCAGTGACACGGAGTCTCCAAGGGGCATCATGGCTGTGTGTGAAATGCCGACCGGACGACCATTGTCGTTTTCACCTTCCGACTGGCTGTTAGTTCTCGTTGAAGTAGCAGACCCTGGCAATCTCGGAACACTGGTACGTAGTGCTGAAGCCGCTGGTGCAAGTGGTGTCATTCTCGTTGGTTCTACTGTCGATCCGTGGTCTCCTAAAGTTCTTCGCGCGTCGGCTGGCGCAATGTTGCATGTTCCGATCTGGCAGATCGATTCTCTTGATCAATTACAAATGGCTGGCGTAAAACTCCTTGGCACAACCTCACACGACAACGACGATGGTCTGAACCCTGAGTCGATATACACAGCAGATCTCAGCGGCCTTGTCGGAGTCGTTCTTGGTAACGAGGCACGTGGTCTTGACCCTGAGTCTCATGTTGATTCATGGGTCACTGTCCCTCAGGTCGGCCGTTCTGAAAGCCTGAACGTTGCTATGGCTGGCACGGTCATTGCCATGCATATTGCCCACGCTCGCGGTTAATGCTCCCCGTGAGATCTGTGGTCGGGGAGTAGCGTTTCATTCGTTATGACATCTGCATCAACTCCCGAACACGGGAAACTTACTCAGGCTCTTGCTGATGGCATAGTCCAAATCCGCGATGCTGCGACGTCTGATCAATTACGAGGTGTTGTCTCTGCCTTAACTGGCAAGAAGGGCCCGATTGCCTCGATTAAGTCGTCGCTTGGGAAAGTGACAGATATTGAGGCCCGAAAAGAGTTGGGTCAGTTAGTCAATGATGCGCTGACGGCTCTCGGAGTCGCGAACGATGGCCGCTCACGTGAATTGCGTGCTGCAGAATTTTCAAGTCAGATCGAATCCGAGCGTGTCGATATGAGCGAGATTGCTATGTCAGCAAATGTTGAGCGTCGCCTCGGTCGTATGCATTTAGTAACGCAAGCAATGGAGCGTCTGGAAGATGTTTTCATTGGGCTTGGTTTCCAGATTGCAGAAGGCCCGGAAGTAGAAACTGACTTCTATAACTTTGAAGCACTCAACATGCCACCGTCGCACCCTGCACGCAGTATGTGGGACACATTGTTCGTTGAGTCAGATGTCGACGGAAGTGTTGTCTTGCGTACACACACATCGCCCGTTCAAATTCGCGTCATGCAAGATTG
The DNA here is from genome assembly GCA_037129855.1 of Actinomycetota bacterium. Classification (GTDB taxonomy): domain Bacteria; phylum Actinomycetota; class Acidimicrobiia; order Acidimicrobiales; family Ilumatobacteraceae; genus UBA2093. The sequence continues at coordinate 4,025 of JBAXUC010000084.1, forward strand.
GCCACCGCCGATCTATGCCGTCATGCCTGGACGCGTGTTTCGCAAAGAAACTCCAGATGCCACGCACATGCCAGTCTTTCACCAGATTGAAGGGCTCGTCATTGATCGGGGCATTACATTTGCTGACCTTGCCGGAACGATTGAATCGTTCACGAAGGCATTCTTTGGTCCTGGTTTCACGTCTCGTTTGCGTCCTTCGTATTTTCCATTCACCGAGCCAAGTGCAGAATTTGATATCCGTCGTCACGACGGAACGTGGATTGAACTTGGTGGATGCGGAATGGTTCACCCGCATGTATTACGCGCTGGTGGTTTAGACCCGGACGAGTGGAGTGGTTTCGCATTCGGATTCGGTATTGACCGTATGGCCAAGGAACGCCATGGGATCAATGACATTCGCGATATGTATTCCGATGATGTTCGCTTCACGGAGCAGTTCTCGTGAAAATTCTTTTTTCTATCCTTCGTGAGATGGCGGATCTGCCAAACGATCCTGACGCTGTCGCACTCGCGCTTAACTCGCTCGGTCTTGCTGTTGAAGAGATGGACGTTGTTGGCGTGCCTATTCCGGGCGTCGTAACTGCGCGCATCGTGCGCATGGAGAAGCACCCTGATGCTGCCAAGGTGACGCGCTGTTTCGTTGATGCAGGCGATGGCGAAGAAAGACATGTGTGGTGTGGCGCTACAAACATGCAACCAGGTGACATTGTCCCGTTGGCAACATTGGGTACCACCATGCCAAACGGTATGGAGATTGCGCGTCGAGGAATTCTCGGAATTGATTCTGAAGGCATGTTGTGTTCAGAAGTTGAACTCGGACTCAGTGATGAGTCGTCTGGCCTTTTGATTCTTCCTTCGGACTCACAACTTGGCCTGAGTCCGTTCGAAGTGCTCGGTATTGAACACGATGTCATTTTTGATCTTGACCTCACACGCAACCGTGCTGACTGCTGGGGCCATCTCGGAGTAGCCCGCGATCTTGCTGCTCATTTCGGCGTTGCATTGAAGGGGCCGAGAATTTCCGCTTTCAACCCAGGAGCCAACAAGGCCCTTGATGTTGTTATCGATGCTGCCGAGCAGTGCGGTTCATTCACAATCAGTTACATCAGTGGCGTGTCTGTCGGCCCATCACCTCGATGGGTAGCTAGTCGTCTTGCGCACCTCGGAATGCGTTCAATTAACAATGTGGTTGATGCATCAAACTTGGTGATGTTGGAAACGAATCAACCGAATCATGCATATGACGCTGACGTGGTGTCTTCCTTCCGTGTACGTCTAGCCAATGCAGGGGAGACCCTCACAACACTTGATGGCCAAACTCGCAACCTGCATGCTGATGACCTGTTGATCTGCAACGGAGCAACCAATGTCGGTGTTGGGCTTGCGGGCGTCATGGGTGACCTTCATTCTGAAATCACAGACAAAACCACAACCTTGGCAGTTGAAAGCGCATGGTTCTCTCCAGATCCGATTCGCTATTCGGCAATACGTCACGGACTTCGATCTGAGGCTTCAGTTCGTTTCGAACGTGGAACAGACCCGAACGCATGGCAACAAGCTGCTGAACGGTTTGTCACAATCCTTCGCGAGACATGTCCCGATGCAACACTTCACGCCGGAGCCACTGCAGTGCAAACAGCATCGTGTCCTGTTCCTGCGTCGGTTGATGTTTCCGTCACGCGCATTGAATCGTTGCTCGGAGTGCGCATTGAATCTGAACGTATTATCTCGATTCTGAATTCCATCGGTTTTGTGTCCACCGTTACGGGCGATGTGGTGACATCGTTAGTTCCTAGGTGGCGTCCTGACTGCACACAAGATGTTGACTTGATTGAAGAAGTTGCTCGCCACTTCGGCTACGACAATATTGGTAAGACCGTTCCTAACTCCACGGTCCATGGTCGTTTGTCGAATATGCAAGCGCGTCGACGTATCTTGCGACGAGTACTTGTGGGGCTGGGTCTTGATGAAGCGATGCCGTCTCCATTTCTGGCTGCAGGAGACCTCGCAACTGTTGGGCTTCCTGAAGACAATGTTTTGCGAATTGCTAATCCGTTGGTGGCAGAAGAATCAATCCTTCGAACCTCTTTGCGTCCCGGAATCCTTCGCTCATTGAAGTACAACCAATCTCATCGCGCGCCTCAAATTGGGCTGTGGGAAATCGGTCACGTGTATCCGAAGTCTGATCAGCAACTCCCTGACGAGACTGAGCAATTGATCATCGTTGTTGCCGGAGGCGATGTGCAAACATCACTGGCACAGTGGAATGCAATCTGTGATGCGCTTTCTGTGGGTACTCAACTTGATCAATCGCGAATTCCTCCTGGCTTGCATGCAGGACGTTCTGCAACACTTGCCCGCGGTAAAAAGGTCGTGGGTGTAGTTGGCGAAATCGATCCACTTGTGCTCGACATTCTTGGTATCGAGGGCCGTGTCAGCATTCTTGAAGTCGACCTGTCGGTCATTCTCAATGAAGAGCCAAAACCAGTTCAGGCAAAAGACATCAACAGGTATCCGTCAAGTGACCTAGATCTTGCTTTTGTAATGGACGACTCGATTCCAGCGTCAACACTGC
>JBAXUC010000085.1:0-6487 GCA_037129855.1 Actinomycetota bacterium
AGCTGAGGTTGCTGTTCTTAGTGTTGTCCTCGTAGTTGCGCTGTACCGCGCATTCCTGTTCGCCACATTTGACCCTGAGGTCGCTCAAGTTTCTGGTGTGCGCGTGGCATGGATTGAAGCGTTGCTGATGGGGCTCTTGTCACTCACGATTCTTGTAACAATGCGAGTAATTGGAACGCTTCTCATTTCGGCACTCCTGGTTATTCCTGCCTCAGTCGCGCGTATGTTGACAAATTCTTTTGCGCGAATGCTGTGGATTTCACCAATTATTGGAGCCATATCAGCATTTACGGGCATGTACCTTTCGTATTTCCTTGACACGTCAGCGAGTGCGACCGTCATTCTCATGGGAACATTGATGTTTATCGTGGTGTACGCAGTAACAGGACTTCGTGGACGTACCAGAATTTCTGGTTTACATCACATCTGATTTTATTCAGTAGGTAGAGACCACTCGACACCAGTTGGGGTGTCGCGCACTTCAATATTGAGCGAAGCGAACACGTCGCGAATGATGTCAGATAAATCGAAGCGTTTTTCAGCGCGCACGGTTGCGCGAACAGAGAGCATTGCCTCAATAAATGGAGCCACAACTTCTCGAGGGTCTCTCACGCCACCGATTGCGGCGTCGCCCAATTGACTGATCATCGAGCGAAGAGCGCTGCGTGATCTCACAAGAACATCGCTTTGCAGAGTGTCAATCGACCAATCTTGCATTGCTTGTTCTAATCCCAAGACCGCGCGAACGGCGGCAAGTGCATCGCGCTGTTCCATCGCTAGGTCAAAGCTCTGAATCGATTCTTCGAGAGCTGCATCGAGCGAATTGTCTTGAGCGGGTTGTGCGCCCGTCGCGACAGGCGCCGTTGCGACGGAATGCCTGGACGAAACGTCACCAGATCCAGTTAACAATGAAAAGGGTGACTGCAGAAGTGAAAGCGGGATGACTGAACCTGTTGGGTACACGAATGATTCACTGCGCAAACGGATGGTGACATTGCTATTTCCAACAACAGTGGCTGTGGCTGCATCAATGTCAATCACTAAACCAGTATGTTCATCGACTCCGAGAACGAAAGTGTCTGCATCTAATAAAGATTCGAACATTTGCAAACGTGCTTCACCGAGGTAACAGAATCGGGTGTCGTGGTTTGCGCCTTCTGTATTGTCGTAGTGCGGAATGACGGCTGCATTGATGCCGATACACGCAAGAATGTCCAAGCCATCAAGCCGCTGAACATCTTGGCCTACTTTGTACACCTCGTACACCGGAACGGTTGCTTTTCCGAGCGTGAGAGCGGCAGCTGAAGCAAAAGTAACGATTCCACCGTTGTTGAGTTTGTCAATCATGATTCTGGCGACAGATGATCCAGCCCACTGACGCAATGCGTATGTTGGCGAGCCCGGCCCAGCAAAGATGTAGTCGGCATCGGCGAGTGTGCGAAGCCCTCGTTCGATTGCAACAGGATCTGCTGCAATATGAGTGTCCTGCAATCTGACTAGCCCGGCCACGCATAAGTCAACATTGATAGATGTTTTAAAATACTCAACGGCCTTGGCGGCAAGTTCGGGTGCATTTTCCTGAAAACCATACGGAGTGTCAAGCACGACAGCTTTGACGGGCGATGGAAGTAAGGACGTCAAACGACGGTGCGTTGTGACCATGGTGGGGGCTGTTTCACCGGAGCCCATGATTGTGAGAATGCGGGGAAGGCTCACGAAAAGAATCCTGAAGTAATGGCGTCATCAACTACGCCAGCAAATTGCAATGGAAACTGTGCATGCAAATCATGGTCAGCAGGTGTAAACCATTCGACGCGCCCATGAGAAAGGGTGTCGAGTGCGAATTGAATTTGGGCACGTTTTGTTTTCGTATGTTGATCTTCCGATCGAGATGCTGGCGTAAACATGACCGGAACCTTGATTCCAGCCCACAATGTTGAAGGCTTGTGCATCCATAGCCCGTGTAAAACGTCGATATGTCGATCAAAGGTGAGGTGTGGACGAATGGTGTTGTCTGCCATGCGCTCCATGTTGTGCATCTGGCCATCAATTGCTTCTTCGCTCCAATCAAGATGTGCAGCGCGAATGTATGAACGAAGTTTGTCGTATTGCATTCCTGCGATTGCTGGAGGCGCCATCGTCGTCTTGCACTGTTCCCATTCAGGGAATGCTTGTGACAACTCAATACTTCCGCCGTCAACCGCAACGATGCCACGAATTGTGTCGCCATGTCGATGCGCATATTCCACCACGATGTTTCCACCCCACGATTGCCCAAGGACAAGAGGTCGCACCCATTTGCGTTGACGTGCACCGAGCGCGTTAATCACGTCAAGAACATCGTCGGCAATATTTGCCATTTCGTATCCAGTGTCTGGTTTGTCGCTGAGGCCGTGTCCTCGTAAGTCAATGGCCGTTACGGCATGACCAAGTTCGGCGAGGCGTCGCGCTGGACCATCCCACAGACGGGCGTTCGAGGCAAGACCGTGAATAAGAAGAATGGGGATGCCAGGGGATTCATCAACTGATGACCACTGCAACATGCGCAGGGAAATGCCGTCTCGAGTTGAAACATGGAACGAATTAGGCGTGATTGTCACGCCTGCATTGTTGCACCAGATCGGCTGTTTGGCACCTAGATTCTCAGAACTCGCAAGGGTGACACTTGTCGTTCTAGAGTTCAGGAACGTATTCAAGGGAGAAACCATGAAGTTGTCAATGGGAATCAATTATTCGGGCGGATTCAAAGAGGCCGTCGACCGGGTCGTCGCTTTGGAAAAGGTCGGTCTCGATCAGGTCTGGATTGCAGAGGCATACAGCTTTGATGCCATCTCACAAGTGGGGTACCTGGCAGCGAAAACTAATCGTGTTGAAATCGGCACCGGCATCGTGAATGTGTATTCACGTACCGCCGCATTGATGGCAATGACTGCTGCAGGGTGTGACTATGTCAGCGACGGCCGCTTCATTCTTGGGCTTGGCGCATCTGGTCCTCAAGTGATTGAAGGGTTCCATGGCGTTCCATTCGATAAGCCAATGCAGCGCATCAAGGAATACATCGAAGTATGTCGCAATGTGTGGGCACGTGAAGCACCGCTTGAATATCACGGCAAGACAATTGACATTCCACTTCCAGCAGGTCAAGGAACTGGTCTTGGTAGGGCACTCAAGATCATCAACCATCCAGTACGTAAAGACATCCCCATCTGGTGGGCGTCATTGAAGGACAAGAGCGTTGAAGCAACAGCAGAGATGGCTGACGGATGGCTTCCCATCATGTTTTATCCAGAGCGTTACCACAACGTATGGGGCGATCAGTTGAAGGCGGGTCTTGCAAAGCGCGATCCGTCACGTGCACGGCTTGAAATTTCAGCTGGCGGAATGTTGGCTATTGATGATTCGCTCACCGGTGATGCTCAAAAGAAAATTCTGGATATGGCACGTCCGAACATGGCGCTGTATGTCGGTGGTATGGGTGCTCGTGGAAAGAACTTCTACAACGACATCTGCCGTGACTACGGATTTGAAAAAGAAGCAGTTGACATTCAGGACTACTACCTTGAAGGTAAGAAGGACGAAGCTGCTGCAGCAATTCCGGCTGAATGGATCATGAACGCCAACCTTGTTGGTTCGACTGGTTTCATTAAAGAGCGCGTCGCTGCATTCAAAGAATCTGGTGTCACTGTGTTGTCAGTGAACCCTGTTGGCCCAGACCCTGTTGGCCAAATCGAAAAACTACGCGCGATTATCGACGCCTGATCATGTCGTTACTGACAGTTGATGTAGTTGCTCCCGGCTGGGAGCCTGTTCGCGAAGCGTTCATCCATAGTTTTGATATGAAGGAAGATCGCGGCGCAGGCGTCGCGGTGTATCACCACGGCAAATGTGTAGTTGACCTCATGGGTGGTTGGCGAGATCGCGACCTCACCGTTCCGTATGACAACGATTCACTTCAAGTCGTGTTCTCAACAACAAAAGGTATTACCTCTATTGCAGTAGCAATGTGCGTCGAGCGTGGTTTGTTGAACTATGACGAAAAGGTTGCAACGTACTGGCCTGAATTTGCCGCACGCGGCAAAGCAGATATCACTGTTGCGCAATTGTTGTCTCACCGTGCTGGTCTGTACACCGTGGATGGTGATATTTCGTTGGAAGATGCGCTTGATTGGAACACCGTCACAGGACGACTTGCAGACACCGCGCCGTTGTTCCCAGTTGGGTCGACTCACGGATATCACGCATTGACATTTGGTTGGCTTGCCGGCGAATTGGTTCGTCGAGTTACGGGTAAGAGTCTTGGTGACTTCGTGCGCGATGAAATTGCCGGACCATTAGGTGCAGAGATGCACGTTGGGTTGCCACCAGCACTTGAACCCCGCGTTGCGCGATTGATGGCACATCCCATTCCGAAGTTTTCGCCCGAAGTAGCAAAAATCATGATGGAAACAAGTGGACCCGGCACAAAGGGTGCCGCAGCGTTGTCACTAAATGGCGCATTTGGTCAAGGTGCCTTCAATAGGGAAGATGTGCATCAATCGCAGCTTCCAGGGGCTAATGGAATTTCTAATGCACGTTCACTCGCTCGTATTTATGCAGCGCTTGTGTCAGACGTTGATGGCGTCCGATTGCTTGGTGAGTCAACTCGTAACAGAGCAACAACCAGCAATACCCCTCACGGCGAGTTAGATACCATTTTGCTATCACCAACCGATTTTGCAATGGGCTTCATGTTGCATTCGGAACGTACGGCGTTTGCTGGCCCGACAAGTTTCGGTCACAACGGCGCTGGCGGTTCATGCGCGTTTGCTCAGCCTTCACGCGAGCTTGGGTTTGCTTACGTCATGAACATGATGATGACAACTGCCGATGGAGACCCTCGACCTGAACGGCTTATTGCTGCGGTGTCTCGTTGCGCAGACTCTGTCGGATAGACGAAGTTGCTGCGATATACAACGTCGACGCCAATGCTGCTGCGCCAGCAAAAATAACAATGGTGCTTCGCACGCCAAGCAACTGGGAAACACCGCCTGCCATGAGGCTGGTGCAGGCAATCATTGTGTTTACCAACGCCATATCTCCGGCTAGCACGCGTCCGCGAATGTGATCGGGTGATTGCATCTGTAGTCCGATTGTCGACAATGTCCACTGGGCTCCACCACTGAGGTGAGCAAGACCAATGAAGATTGCTGCCATCCAAATAAATGGACTTGCAGCTGCACCGAGATAACAAATGCTGAACAAGAGTCCGGCGTATCCGCACACTGTGAGCAATCGCTTCATGTCGCGACCTGCAATGCGTGCTCCAAGAATGGGGCCAAGGCCAGAACCGATACCTCGCACACCAATTAATAGTCCTCTACCTGCATCACCTACGTGAAATGCTGTCGAAGCGAGTACGGCTAGTTGACTCACTATCCCCGCACCAACAGCAAAAGTCATTTTTGAACCTATGAGTGCAAGAATTATTTTGTCTTGCTTTGCAAGATGAATTGCTTCTTTCATGTCGGCTATCGGTCGTGGTTTACGAGCCGTGGATGAAACATCGTGACTTTGCATTGGTGTGCGAACACATGCGAAAAGTATTCCGGCTACCGCGAATGACACTGCATCTGCGATGAACGCCGCATCACGACCATACGCTGCAGCGAATACACCACCAAGTGCGGCTCCTACTGCGAGCATTATTCCCCATGTGCTGCCAAACAGTGCACTCGCAAGACGTAAGTCGCTTTCGTTGTCGGTGAGATTTGGGACTGACGCACTAGTGGCTGGGCCTACGAAGGAAGCGAGTGCGGCGATCACACTTTGCGAGGCGAAGGTGATCCATATGCCGGCGACGCCATAAAGCAAGAGGCCAAGAGCAGAGACTGTCTGCAATGCAGAAATAGTGACGAGAATTTTACGGCGGTCAAAGCGGTCGGCGAACGAACCAGCAACAGGCGACATTAGTAGGCCAGGCAATGTCATTGAGACCAATACGCACGACACGAGAAAGGCAGACTTAGTCCGATCTTCTACCAAGCCTGCAAGTGCAACAAACGTAAACCAGTCGCCAGCAAATGAGACAACTTGAGCACCAAAGACAAGTCGAATGTCGCGGTTACGCCGCAGTAAAGAAAACACTATGGATTATCGAAATGATGCAAGGCGCTCAAGAGTGCGGCGTGCTTCGTTCATAATGTTTTCAACAACCTGGCGCGCAGGAAGAATTTCATGAATGGCACCGACCGCTTGGCCGGCTGCCATAAACGCACGATTGGTATCGAGTACTACATCTGGTCCTGAGCCAAGTTGCTGAATTCCTGCTTGCGCTGCAGCGATGGCTTGACCGGGAAAACCTTGAAGTTCTGATGGGTTCTTTTCCCAATGGTTGCTCCACTCGGTTCGTATGACGCGACATGTCTTGCCGGTGTAGCCCTTGCTGACTACGACGTCATCTTCGCGAGATTCAAGAATTTTTTCTTTGTAACCCTTACCGGTGTGTGCT
>JBAXUC010000086.1:0-6297 GCA_037129855.1 Actinomycetota bacterium
TTGAACAACGCAGTATTGCCACATTCGGAACACGCGCCGATGGTTGTGTGTCTGGTTTAGTCATCGCTGCCGCAGTAATCGAAATGGTGTGTGGGCCCCATGCGAGTTCCATTAAGTATTTTCAGAACGACGCAGAACGGGTGCATGTAGGCGATGTGCTGATGAAAATTGAGGCGCCGACGCAATTGTTGTTGACAGCAGAGCGCACCGCACTGAATTTGTTATGCCATTTGTCAGGCATCGCTACGGCAACAGCCTCGTGGGTAGATGCTGTGGCCGGTACTGGCGCAATCATTCGCGATACGCGTAAGACAACACCTGGGCTACGGGCACTTGAGAAGTATGCAGTGCGTTGTGGCGGGGGCCAGAACCACCGAATGAGTCTTAGTGATGCTGCTTTAGTGAAAGACAACCACATTGTGGCTGCAGGTGGAGTGGCTGAGGCTTTCGCCAAGGTGCGAGCTCTTGCAGATACCTTGCCGATTGAGATTGAAGTAGACACTCTTGAGCAATTACAGGTTGCGCTTGATGCTGGTGCAAATGTTGTGTTGTTAGACAACATGCCACCAGATGTGATGAAAGAGGCCGTGGCGATTTCGCAGCGTCACACTGCAAACACAGGACATGCTGTGCTGTTGGAGGCGAGTGGTGGTCTGACTATTGCTACTGCTCGATCAGTCGCTGAAACGGGTGTTCATTTCATCAGTGTTGGCGGACTCACTCATTCATCGCCAATTCTTGATATTGGTCTTGACCTTCAAACAATTGTTTAATCGCGCGAGGCAAGCCATTTCGCTTCCGCTTCGCCCATAGAGGTTGACGGCGCAGCATTGGTCATGGGCCATAGTTCTTCTGAGATACGACGGAAATTGCCACTGGAGCGCAACTGACCAAGAAGTGCATAGAGACCTAAGTTGATGCGTTGGATAAACACGAATGACTTTGGAACCGTTGCGTATTGGGCGATAGCCGACGTGCGGTCAAATGTGTGACGCACGATTGAAGTTGCATAGGAACTCGTCCACTCCATCACGCGTGATTCTCGCACTGGCTCGTAGAAATGGGAGAAGTATTCACCACATTCCTGCGTAGTGAAGGGCGCATCGAGTTGCAGCATGCCGGCGTCTTCAATGACTTGACGATATGTCTCCATGTCGTCGTCGATGACGGCAGCCTTGACCATTGACTGGAACATCAGCATTTCATCTTGAGTGAAATGCTTGATGAGACCAAAGTCGAGAAAGGTAACCCTTCCATCTCCGTGAAAGATGTAATTGCCAGGGTGAGGGTCACCGTTGAACGCACGGAAGCGATACAAACTGCGAAAGACGAATCGAAAGATTGCTTCACCTGCCATGTCGCGCTGTTCGTGAGACCATTCACATACTTCAGCAAACGTATGACCAGTGACTAACTCGGTGACCAGAATGTTCTTCGTGGAATACTCGTGAAGAACTTCAGGAACATGAATAAACGGGTGGTTCCTATAAAAGTCCGCGAACATCTGCTGATTCGCAGCTTCGTTTTTGTAGTCAAGTTCTTCACGAAGGCGGTCCTTGATTTCTGCAACCATGTCTTCTGGATTTAATGACTTGAATCCGAAGGCAAGCATGGCACCCAACAGGTCTGCCGTGCGTAGATCAGAATCAATTGCTTCTCCGACCCCTGGGTATTGCACTTTCACCGCGACTGCCTTTTCGGTGCCATCGGCAGTGCGAATGATTGCACGATGTACTTGACCAATAGACGCTGACGCAATTGGCTCGTCATCAAACTCAACAAATATGTCTTTGATAGAGCGTCCAAGTTCACGTTCAATTTCAATATGGACGAGTTCGACAGCCATGGGAGGAGCATTTGATTGCAATTGTGACAATGCAATACGCATGGGCTCTGGTAAACCGTCGTCAAGGTAACTGGCCATCTGGCCCACCTTCATGAGGGCGCCCTTCATGTTTCCCAATTCATCTGCCACCTGCTGAGCTGATTTCAATTCTCGCGAACGAGACAATTGCTCTTTGCGCTCTGCGCCTGCAAATATCTTTCGCGCTGAGGTACCAGCATGTCCGAGTCCGACGCGAGCCCCAAGACGAAGAAGTCGACTATTGCGCCGCCATCGCGAGCGCAGTTGAATGGCTTTTGAACTCATATATCTCCCAGAATTCCCGGTTTGTTTAGTGCGTCGTGATGTACTGCGAGGCACGCGTTGACAAGTAGTGGCACGAACTCAGAAGCCCGTGCATACACAGCGTCATGGTTTCCCGATATCTCAAAAACATGAGTGTCAGGAATCAGACTTGCAAGTGTTCGTTGTCGTTTGAGTGAAACAACTTGATCTTCAGTAGTGATGACAACAGATGTGGGTACGTCAACTTGTGAGAGCCATTTCCGCGAATCAAATCGACCAAGCGCAGAACCCGCCTCAAGAATGCTGCGCCAGTCATGGCTTGCAATTTGGAGTGCAGCCCATGGTTCCCATGTCATTGTCTTTCGTGACAGGTACATGCGCTCGCTGATTGCTTGTTGAATTGATCGGGGAGTGATGCGCGCAAGTCCACCAAATCCGGTGAGCAGAGAAAACATGAATCGTTCTTGACGCGACGTCGCCCAATATCCCGCAGTTGCTGCAAGAACTAAACCACGCACTCGGTGCTCGTGGCGTTTCCACATCAATTGGGCAATGGTGCCGCCCATGGAGTATCCGACAGGAATGAAAGTGGCGATTCCCAATTGATCCATCAGTGCCGCAACATCATCAGCACAATCAGAGAGACGAAACGACTGTGAAGATCTGATGCCACGTCCATGGCCACGATGGTCAAGAGCAATGACGCGAAAGTGTTTGCCGAGTTCTTCGTAACACATGTAGAAATTCAAGTCAGCAGTAGCTGTCCAGCCATGCAACAGCACGACCGTCGGTGCGCCTGCTGGTCCCGTTATCTCTCGATAAAACGTGGTGCCTCTTCCGGGAAGAGACAATGTGTGGCCGGGGGGCAAATATGGAATGGAATGATCGCTCAGTTGGCAACCTTCAGAATGGTGACGGAAATTTTTGCGCCGTTCTCGAGAGTGATATTGACTTCGTCACTTTCTTTGTGACCAAGAAGTGCAGACCCAATAGGCGAGACAGGACTCATCACTTCGATGCCTTGCTCGGTGCGCTTTTCTTCGATGTGTCCAATGAGGTACGTCTCGGCATCGTCTTCATCATCGCCATCAAACAAAATGGTGACGGTTGAAAGGACTCCCACTTCGCCATCTGCGGGCGGAGTTGCAAGTTCAGAATCCTCTAAAATAGACAACAGAAGGTTCTTGCGGTCATTAAACATGCCGTATTCGTCTTTGGCTGCGTGATAGTCGCCATTTTCCTTTAAGTCACCCATTTCGCGGGCCCGACCAATTTTGTCGGCCACTTCGGGAAGGACTTCATGTTCCAGGTGGACAATTTCGGTCTCGAGTCGGGAATATGTGGCTTGAGAGAGGAGGTGCTTTGCCATGAGGAGAAGGCTACCTGTGCCTTCTACGATGGTCTCCTTATGTCACATCGCATCGCACTCATTGGCGGAGACGGAATCGGTCCCGAAGTTACGGCCGAGGCCGTGAAAGTGGTGCGCGCCACTGGGGTGGCAATCGAGACCACAGATTTCGACCTGGGCGGCATGCGCTATCTGCGCGACGGCGAGATTCTGTCCGATGATGTGCTGAATCAGCTGCGCGGTTTTGACGCCATTTTGTTGGGTGCTGTCGGCACGCCAGACGTTCCTCCCGGCATTATCGAGCGCGGGCTTCTGTTGAAGATGCGTTTTGACCTTGACCTCTATGTCAACCAACGTCCGTTTGTCGGTACTGCACCTGGCCACGTGACTGCGCACGACTTTGTTGTCATTCGCGAAAATACTGAAGGGCCGTACGTTGGCGAAGGCGGCGTTTTGCGTCGCGGTACTCCTCATGAAATTGCAACTCAGGGAAGCGTGAATACGCGACACGGTGTTGAGCGTTGTATTCGCTATGCATTCGAACTTGCAGCAAAGCGCGAACGCAAGCATGTCACTTTGGTGCACAAAACAAACGTGTTGACATTCGCTGGGGATCTGTGGCAGCGGGCGTTCAATGACGTTGCCGCACAGTTTCCTCACGTCGGTACCGCATACAACCATGTTGATGCTGCGTGTATCTATTTTGTTGAAGATCCACACCGCTACGACGTCATCGTGACCGACAACTTGTTCGGTGACATCCTCACCGACCTTGGCGGCGCAGTCAGTGGCGGCATTGGTCTTGCATCATCTGCAAACTTGAACCCAGCCCGTACCGGCCCCTCTATGTTCGAGCCTTCACACGGCTCGGCGCCAGACATTGTAGGTACGGGTAAAGCGAACCCCACAGCAGCAATCCTGTCTGCAGCGCTCATGCTTGATTTCCTAAATGAATCAGCAGCAGCTGATCGCATTCGTGCAGCATGTGGCACGGCGCCAACAGGGTCAACCGTCGACATCGGAAATGCCATCGCAGCAATCGTTGCAGGCAAGTAATCTTTCACCACATCACTTAGGAGCAATATGCCTACTCTCGTACCTACACCGAAAATCTGGATGAACGGAACACTTGTCGATTGGGACAAGGCTCAAGTGCATGTCCTTACTCACACGCTTCACTACGGCACTGGCGTATTTGAAGGTATTCGTGCATATGAAACCTCTGAAGGCCCAGCCGTGTTCCGTCTGACTGAACACATCAGTCGGATGTTCAAGAGCGCAAAAATTCTTGGCATGGAAATTCCGTACACACCTGAAGAATTAATTGCTGCCACGAAAGAAGTAGTTCGTTCAACAGGTCTTCCATCGTGCTACGTGCGTCCGCTTGCGTATTACGGATACGGCGAGATGGGCCTCAACCCGATGCCATGTGTTGTTGACGTTGCAATTGCCTGCTGGCCGTGGGGTGCATATTTGGGTGAAGATGCATTAACAAAAGGTGTACGCATGAAGATTTCTTCATGGACTCGCCTTGATCACAACACCATGCCTCCAGCTGCAAAAACTGTCGGTAACTACGTGAACTCCTCACTGGCCAAAGTTGAAGCGTTGAAGGCCGGCTATGACGAAGCAATCATGTTAAACCCACAAGGTTTTGTCAGTGAGTGCACCGGAGAAAACATCTTCGTTGTTCGCAACGGCGTCATCTTGACCCCGCCGCTTTCAGCAGGCGCACTTGAAGGCATCACACAGAACTGCGTGGCCCAAATTGCTGCTGAGCTCGGTTATGAAATGCGAGTCGAGAACATTGTTCGTTCAGACTTGTACATCGCCGAAGAGATATTTTGCTGCGGAACAGCTGCAGAAGTCAGTGCCATTAACTCTGTTGATGACCGCGACGTGCCGTGCCCAGGGCCCATCACCACTGCGATTGCCAGCCTGTATGCCAAGGCAGTTCGTGGCCAGGTGCCTCAGTACAAGCATTGGTGCGAACTGGCTTAGTAGTCGGGGTACCCGACGCGTTCATTGTGGGGCGTTAAGGTCTCAGCAATGAAACCAAAAGTAATTCTGCAAGTCTCGGTACTTGTCGCTGCTGCAGCAAGCCTCGCCTTAAGTATTTCGTTGTATTTCGCCGGTAATGACCAGAGCGACAAACTAAACGGAATTTACGTGGGAGTCTGGGTGCCATCAATCTTGGCTCTTGGCGCTTTTATTCTTGCTGGCAAGAAGGAACTCTAAATGTCCGAAGCAACGCTCTTTTCGTTCGGTGCAGTGATCTTCGTCATTGTGTTCACCGGAGCCACCTTGTTCGGGATGGCTTCATTGAAAGAATTCCAAGACCGCAACAAATAGCGGCCCCCTCGCGCCGTTGTCAGATTGCCCTTTGGTCGAAATGGCCAGAATTCTGCATATTTCTCTTTCACGGGGTTGACGGAAGCCCAGATTGGGCGCAAGACTGTATGTATGTCAATCGCCAGCACTTCTCGCCGCCTCGTCGGCACCGCTGTCGCGATCATCATTATTCGTTAGCGCACGCCGGTCTCCGACGTGCGCGTTCCAGCCGCCTCTAGGGCGGCTTTTTCATTCCCAAAAATTCGAACCAGACGAGCCCAAAGAAGAACACTCACATGAACACACAACACACCAAAGAATTAGTCGAAGCATTTGACACCACCTTGCGTGACGGCATGCAAGTGGAAGGTGTCTCAGCAACTGTTGAAGACAAGCTTCGTATTGCAGAACAACTCGATTACCTCGGCGTGCAATTTATTGAAGGCGGCTGGCCAGGAGCCAACCCGAAAGACATCGAGTTCTTTGCGCG
>JBAXUC010000087.1:0-6262 GCA_037129855.1 Actinomycetota bacterium
CAATTGGTACGCCACAAAGGACAGCATCAATAAACCAGCCACAATCATGGTGCGACCAAGAACATTAAGAAGGCGAGAGATGCGCCCCGGTGATGTATTCGTGTCCTTTGCCATGTGGGCGACTGTAGTGGCGTTGGTAGTGATGGCAACAGGTCACTAGCGTGGCTACGGCATGGACACCGTTATCGAGCTCTCGCGTGTTGTTGCTGTCCTTGGTCAATTTCCTGCATTGGCTGGCGTTGATCTCACAGTGCAGCGCGGAGAAATCGTGTTGTTGCAGGGCCCGAATGGTGCAGGCAAAACTTCGTTGTTGCGAGTGTGTGCTGGGCTGATGCCGATCGAGAGCGGAACGGGACATGTCCTCGGAATAGATCTTGCGACGAACAGAGAAGCCATTCGTTCACGCGTGGGATTACTTGGTCATACCAATGGTTTGTATCTTGACCTGACTGTCATGCAGAACGTGCAATTTTGGGCATCAACAGTTGCTGCTACAGCATCGGAAGTTTCAACCGCGATGGCAACGATGCGAATTGATGGCCGACTTGCAGGAGTGAAAGCGTCGCAACTGTCTGCTGGGCAACGACGTCGGTGCGCGTTAGCAAGCCTGATCGTGCGTCGCGCAGAAATTTGGTTGCTCGATGAACCACATGCAGGTCTTGATGCGGCTGGTCGTGATGAATTAGATGCGTTGTTGCGTTCTGCAGTTGGGTCGGGAGCAACTGTTGTTCTTGCCAGCCATGAACGTGATCGTGCACTTGGTTTAGCAACACGCATTGTCACAATTGATGGGGGTGGGGCAGCATGAGCAGTACCGCGATCAAGAAGCGCGCCATTGCTATTGCAGTTGCACGCAAAGATCTCACTATTGAATGGAATAGCCGCATTCTTGTTAATCAAGTTGCACCGTTTGCTGCAATCGTGATGGTGTTATTTGCATTCGCACTGGACAACGACGGAATTCTGCAACGCGTTGCTCCTGGCCTTGTCTGGCTAGCAACATTGTTCAGCATGCTTGTTGTCATTCAGCGATCATTCACAGTCGAATCTGCCGATGGTGCACTTGATGCGCTGCGTGTTGCAGGTGTTGACATGGGCGCGATTTTTGTGGGCAAAGCGATTGCGTTAATGGTGCAGCTATTTGTTTTGGAGCTCATGCTTGTGGCAACAGCTGTGGTTCTCTACGGCGTTGAGATGACATTGACTGGTTTCTGTGAGGCAATAGTCACCTTGGTGGTGGCTACCGTTGGGCTGGGAAGCGTGGGTACTCTGTACGGAGGTCTTGCTGCAGGCGCACGGGGTCGGGAGACACTTCTTCCGCTTTTGTTGTTGCCAGTGGTAGCACCTGTCCTGATCGGCGCCACACGGGCGACCGAGGCGGCATTTGGTAGCGGTGGCACCACAGTGTCCGAAGGGTGGCCATGGATTGGCCTCCTTTTGGTCTTTGCGGTTCTGTTTTGCGCTGTCGGAACCGTTGCCTTTGGTCCTCTGGTCGACGAATAGGTCCCGATTTTCCCCATCGCCTTCTGGCGGTCAGACTTAGTGAAGTGGATGTGAACATGGCCAGACAGTCAGGCACCGGAACTTCTGCAACGCGGCGGCTCGGAATCCTTGTCATCCTCATGCTTGCTGGGCTTGCGCTGTGCGGCCTCTGGTTTTCTGCCGAAGATGTCGTGCAGGGAAGCACCGTGCGAATTATGTACATTCATGTGCCGTCAATTTGGACCGCGTACATCGCATTCGGACTCACCGCTTTATGTTCTGCTGTCTATTTGTCAGGCAAGAACAGATCTCTTGCATGGGATCGTTTTGCCGGTGCAGCAGGTGAAATTGGTGTTCTGTTTGTAGCGGTGTCATTGGTGACAGGAAGTATGTGGGGCAGGCTCACGTGGGGCACCTACTGGGTGTGGGATGCACGTCTTACCAGCACTGCGTTTTTGTTCATTACTTACATTGGCTATTTAGCTGTACGTCAACTTGGCGGCACTCATCGTCAACGTGCACGTCGTTCGTCTGTTCTTGCACTGTTAGCAATTTTGGAAATACCGCTTGTGCATTTCAGTGTCACATTGTGGCGGTCGCTGCATCAAGAAGCGTCTGTGGCTAACCCCAATGCAAAGGTTGCTCTTGATGGTCTGATGTTGTTCTCGTTATTCCTTGGTCTAGTTGCTTTCACGATGTTGTTCGTCTGGCTGGTGCTACATCGTCAGCGCGCAATGATGTTGGAAGATGCATTCTCTGATCGTGGTCTCGATCTCGCGATTACAGCTCGGCGAAATGAAGCGGGAGCATAGTGACCATGAAACATGCATCATTCATTTTTGGTAGCTGGGGAATTACTGCAGTCTCAGTAGCTGTGTATGCCGTCTGGGTTATCCGTCGTGGACGTGAATTAGCCAAACATGCAACACGTGAGGAAATGCCGTGGACTTAACACCACGTACGGTTACTGAACCTGGTACTCAACCTCCAGCCCGCAAACGACGGTGGCTGCCAATTCTCATTGTTGTTGGAGCACTCTTCGGCGGCGGAGTTGTTGTGACGAAATTTCTCACAAGCGCTATTGACTATTACTGCAACGTTGACGAAGTTGGTGTGCGTAGCGGTTGTAGTGGCGAACGTCGAATGCGCGTGCAAGGTGTTGTCGAACAGAATTCTGTCAAACATGCTGACGGTGGCACCACATTTACTCTTGACTTCAATAAAAAGACTTTGAAGGTCGCCTATTCGGGTGACCCAGGCGGCGTTTTCCAAGAGTGCATCCCCATCATTGCGCATGGCCGTGTGGTGAACGGTGTGTTCGAGAGCGACCGCATTGAAGTGAAGCATTCGAATCAATACGTTGAAAAGAACGCCACGAGAATTGACGCGTCAAATAAAGAGGCAGCTGCATGCTCGGTGTTGAAGGGCTAGCGGGCCCACTCGGACGTGCAGCTCTTTTCGTTGGGCTGATTGGTGCTTTCTTTGGAATGATTGCTGCCGTAACGGGCACACGTAATGAAGACGAAAAAGTTCTTCGCCTCGTTCCGCGTTTTGCGACGTTGTCGTGTGTGGCTGCCATTTCAGCATTTGCTGCAATGGAATGGGCAATGATTACCCGTGATTTTTCTCTTGCATACGTGCAAAAAGTTGGTTCCAAAAGTACGCCGGCGTTGTATAACTTCACGGCAGTATGGAGCGCTCTTGAAGGTTCCATTTTGTTGTGGCTACTTATCCTTATGTGCTTAACAAGTGGCATCGTTTTCAAATACCGCGCACGCATTACAGACCCCATGGTGGGTTGGGCGGTTGCCACCATGTTTTTCGTCGGCATCTTTTTCTTTATATTGACGTTGGGTCCAGCGAATCCGTTTGCAGTTGGCGCAGCTGGGGTGCTTGATGGGCCAGGACCAAACCCGTTGTTGCAGAACCATATTCTCGTGGTGTTCCACCCGCCCATTTTGTATCTCGGGTATGTAGGTATGACCGTGCCGTTCGCATTTGCAATTGGTGCATTGATTACTGGTCGCGTTGGTGAAGGGTGGCTCGTAGAGACGCGTCGCTGGGCCTTGTTCTCATGGGGCTTCTTGACGCTCGGCATCATTCTTGGTTCATGGTGGAGTTATGAAGTGTTGGGTTGGAGCGGCGTGTGGGCGTGGGACCCTGTTGAGAATGCATCGTTTATTCCGTGGCTTACTGGAACTGCGTATATTCACTCTGTATTGGTGCAAGAGCGCCGCGGCATGTTGCGCGTCTGGAACCTGTCATTGCTAGTTTCGACTTTCAGTCTCACAATCCTCGGTACGTTCCTCACACGGTCAGGCGTGCTGAACAGTGTGCATGCCTTTAGCGATTCGAATATTGGACCGTACCTTTTGAGCTTCTTTGCCGTCATCGTGGTCGTGTCTGTTGCACTGATCGGATGGCGGGGCCAAAAACTACATTCACCTGGCACCATTGATTCGCCATTGTCGCGAGAAGGTGCTTTCCTTGCAAACAATGTGATCTTTAGTGTGTTCGCTTTTGTGGTGTTGCTTGGAACAGTGTTTCCATTAATCATTGAGGCACTGCAGAATCGCCAATTAGTAGTAGGTGAACCCTTCTTCGACAAGTTGGCAGTGCCTGTCGGATTGACTTTGCTATTCCTTATGTGCATCGCCCCGGTATTGCCATGGCGCAAAGCATCGGGCGAACTGCTGTCGAATCGTTTGTTTTGGCCCGCATGGGGCGGAATTGGCGCCCTTGCGCTGAGTGTCGGAATAGGTGCAACGGGATTTGCTCCGTTGTTGACTTTTGCACTCAGCGGATTTGCCGGTGGGGCTGCATTGCGTCAGTTGGTTCTTGCAACGCGTCGTCAAGGTCTGCGTGGGTTAGTAGGTCGCGCAAATGGTGGCATGGTGGTGCACATTGGTGTCATCTTGATTGCGGTAGCACTTGCTGCTTCGAATAGTTACACCCACAGCCAAGAGATGTTGTTGAAGCAGGGCGTTGTCGCCACGTTCAATGGCCACACCTTTGAACTCACGGGATTCAAAACTGAATCTGACGACCGCAGCACCGTGGTTGCTGCTGTTGTTCGGGTTGATGGCGGTAAGAGCTATACGCCAGCAATTACGAAATTTAAGTCAATGGGAACGAACATTGGAACACCATCAGTGAAGTCGTCATTTGTTAACGACATCTATCTCACTGTTGAACCACCGATCAAAGTCTCAAGCAGGACCGTAAAAATCAAAGTGTTCATTAAGCCCATGGTGATGTGGCTATGGATTGGTGGAGGCCTGATGGGTGTTGGCACGTTGTTGTCTGCATTCCCTGGGCGTCGGCGCAAACCAACTGACGCAACGTCGGCACCAGTACCAACCGGGGCTGTTTCGTGAATCGCGGGAAGAGCGTTCCGTATGTCGCTGGTGCTGCCGGTGTTTTGTTGCTTGCATTTCTTGTAATTCTTGCAATGGCAAAGCCAGGGGAGTCTGAATCAGCGTCGTCTCCGTTGTTGGGAAATCCTGCCCCCGTTGTTAAATCAACCACAATTGGTGGCGGACCATTTGATTTGTCGCACCGCAAGGGAAGTTGGGTGGTGTTGAACTTCTTCAACTCCACATGCGTTCCGTGCCGACAAGAACATCCGTTGCTGATTGATTTTGCGAAAGAACAAAAGTCATCGGATAACGCTGTCGAGTTGTACACCATTGTGAATGATGATTCTGATGGTGCTGTGCAGGCATTCTTTGACACTTACGGTGGCGACTGGCCAGTAGTTCGTGATGACGACGGGGCTATTTCTGTTGCTTTTGGTGTTGCAAAAGTTCCAGAGTCATGGATTATTGATCCGAATGGATTCGTCCGTTTACGCATCATGGGTGCGTTGACAAAAGGTTTTCTTACAGCTCGCCTTGATGAGTTAAAGACTCAGTTCGCAGGTGGACAATGAAATATCTGAAGTCATGGCCTGTGTGGATGCTGATGGGTTTGATTGTGGTTGCGTTACTTACCGTAGGAACCACTCGCGATAATGGACCGCTCACGCAGTCTGATCGAATCGACTCAATCACGAGACATATTGCATGCCCAACCTGCGACGGAGAAAGTGTGTACGTGTCGCGCGCATCAGCTGCTGAAGCAATTCGTAATCAGGTGGCACGTGATGTCAGTGCCGGCACGATGACCGATGACGAGATCATCGGGTCTATTGCGAACACGTTTAAGGCAAAAGTTCTGCTCGTTCCTCGAGCCACTGGTGTTGATTCACTTGTATGGATTTTGCCGATTGCAGTGTTGGTGTGTTCGATCGCTGGTCTCTGGGCGGCGTTTCGTCGTTGGCGTCGTGAGAATAATGGTGAGGCATCGTCCGATGACGTAGCACTTGTAGAGAAGTTGCTCGCAGAAGATCCGACTGACGAGGACAATGTCTGATGTCTGATGATCTTCGTCATGAGCAACAGTTCTTATTGCGCTCATTGCGTGACCTCGATAATGAGCGTGCAGCAGGTGACATTGATGATGCTGATTATGCGGCGTTGCGCGATGGGTATATTTCTCGCACGGCCGCCATTACTCGCGAACTAGAGGGTGTCGGGTTTGCAACACCAGCAGTCAACCGAAATTGGGTGCGGCGAATTCTTGTAGTTGTCTGTGTAGTTGCAGCGGGGGCTGGGGCTGGCATTTGGGTGGCACGTCAATCAGGGCAGCGCTTGCCGGGTCAGAGCTCTTCGGGCGCAATTGAACAGAGTTCGTCTGGGATATTGGCAAGTGCGCGTCAATTGAATTTCTCTGACCCTGG
>JBAXUC010000088.1:0-6170 GCA_037129855.1 Actinomycetota bacterium
GTGCGAGACGTAGCGCCTCTGTCGTGAAGCGCTGCCAAATATTCACGCACATGTTCTTTTTCGACCATGTTTGGAATAACTGAAGGCATCGAATCAAGCATCCACTCAGCGAACAATTCCACATCGCGGCGATATGCAGCACGAGTGTTTGCTGCAGATGCGGTGAGCGATGATTCAAACTGCGCGATTGCCCACTTCTTCAGACGCCTGTTACGCACAACGCAGTCGCCCTTCAGGCTGTTGTTCGTAGCAGTACGACACTGTGCGCACGACGACTGATGAGGCGGCACAATTCCGTGCGCCGGATTAGTGAAAGGTTCGGCACCTTTACTTGTCTTCATCGTGCGAACACACCATGCAAAGTATGAAGACACAGCAGACATCCGTTGCTCGACAGTTTCAACGGAATATCCGTCAGCTTCTAGTTGGTCGCAATAATCAACCACCATCGCCTCTGTGACGGAATTGGGGGTTGTTGCCTTTTGTTTCACAAAATACGAAGCGGCATGCGTCAGGTCTGATAGGCGTCCCATTCGCACGGATTCAGCAACAGCAAGAGTTTTGGCGTAGCGCGACAGATCAAATTGGTCTAAAGCCGAAGACTTGACCCGTGACTGTGCAGCGGCGCTCATGACCTCAACGGTACCCCTGATGGACTACGCCACGAGTGCCTCCCACCATCCGTGTGTATTTGCGACCCACCCTTTGGCTTCCAATCGACCGAGAATTACAGCAACGTTCACGACCGACAATGATGCGTCGAGCGAAATTTCATCCATGCTTCGCGGCACCCTGCCGAGTGCAGTCATGACCTGACGTTCGTCATCGTGCAGTGCTGGGCGTCCCTCGCACCAGTCGGTCATATGGCGATGGTCAAGTCCCAAGGCCACGAGAACATCGGTGACATCAGTAACGGGACCACACCCATCTCGCAAAAGATTGTTTGTCCCCTCACACGGAGCAATCCCCGGAGCCCCTGGCACTGCCAACACCGTGATGTCACGCTTCATTGCTTCGCGCACCGTAATCATGGAGCCACCTGTTGCTCGAGATTCGACCACAACGAGCACTTCACTTAGCGCCGCCAAAATTCGATTGCGCATCGGGAAACGGTGCGGCTCTGGTGGAGTACCAGGTGGGGACTCACTTATCAATAGGCCTCGCCTGCCCATTTCTCTCCAAATGCGTTCATGTTCAGGCGGATACACCATGTCGAGACCCGACGCCACAATTGCAATGGGTGGACTTCCCTCTTCAGAACTAAGCGAGAGCGCACCAACATGTGATTCAACGTCAATACCTCTTGCTAATCCAGAAACCACACTGACACCCACGGCTGATAATTGTTTCCCAAGTAGTTGTGCAAAGTATTTGCCGCGTTGAGTGGCATTACGTGTGCCAATAATTCCTACGCGTCGATTACCAAACGCTCCGGCATCACCAATCATGAAAAGAACTCCTGGAGCACTCGGATCACCAAGCAATGACGGCGGATACGGCGCATCCCGCATTGACACCACAGTCATCGAAGAATCAATACACGCCTCTGCCGTTGAGACAAGCAAGGATGCATCCGCTTTATGCCACGCCCGCCACACAGCGTCATTAATCCCTACGAGCGGTCGTTCTCCCGCCTGCAACATGTCCCACACATGCGAAGGAGTATCCAGAGCTATCAGTCGACGAAGACGAAGTGGTGTTTGCAACGGCAATGCTGCGAGTGCTGCGCTATAAGTCCATTCGGGATATCGATTCGCCATGTCTAATGCCTCTCAATTGTTGGAGTGATGGCAACACGCATGCCAAACGCTGCCTCCACCCACTCGGTGTTAACCACGATTTCAGCGCCGTTCATATCAGCAAGAGTTCGTGCAACTCTTCGCACACGGTGATACCCGCGGCCAGAAAGTCGTCCTTCGTCGAGTCGGTCTCGCAACCATGACATTGCATCGCGCGATAGCGGAGCAACGTCATCAAGAAGATCAGCTGGAATCGCCGAGTTCAGACACCCCTGCCGTTCAATACTGAGATGATGCACCCGAGCAACACGTTCGGCAATGACTGCACTGCTTTCTCCTGCCGTGCCACCTGTGAGTTCGGCGGTTGATGGCTTGACAAGCTTGATACGAATGTCGAAACGATCAATCAGTGGCCCGCTGAATCGACGAACGTACCGTTGCCTAATTGCAATTGCGCACATACATCCGAGCGGAGATGTTTCACCACACGGACATGGGTTTGTTGCTGCAACTAGCAAACATCGTGCAGGCATCGTGACCGAAGAATGGGCGCGCGAGATATTCACCACTCCTTCTTCAAGTGGTTGGCGCAATGAGTCAAGAACTGTGGGAGGAAACTCGCCCATCTCATCAAGAAACAGCACGCCATTCGACGCAAGACTCAGTTCGCCAGGCCGACTATGTGTGGACCCTCCGCCCACCATTGCCGCCCTGGAAATGTTGTGATGCGGAGAGCGACATGGTGGAGATGACGCGATGGCACTGCTGACTTGCATGCCCGCCGCGCTGCGAACCATGGCGCAGGTAAACGCTTCGTCTTCTGTGAGTCGTGGAAGTAAGCCGGGTAGTCGTCGCGCCAACATTGATTTGCCCGCCCCAGGTGGCCCCATCATGAGCATGTGATGAAAACCTGAAGCCGCAACTTCAAGTGCAAGTCGAGCATTTGATTGGCCACGAACATCGGCCATATCTGCAATTGCATCTACAACAACATGTGCACTCGGCACAGCAACATTTGGCCACGGTGTTCCATCAACTAAAACTTCAACTAATTCCAATAGCGACGTCACGGGTCGTAATCGTGAAGGGCGCGCCAACATCGACTCTGCAGCAGCAGATGCAGCAACAACTACTTCAAACTCTGAAACTGCGTCAACAAGAGGAGCCATGCCGGCCGTTGGACGTAACGAACCATCGAGTCCGAGTTCTGCGATGAAGGCGCACCGTTCTGCAGCTTCTACTGGCACGATTCCTTCGGCCACCAACAAACCGACTGCAATGGCCAAGTCCATTCCTGCGCCACCCTTGCGTTCACCACCACCTGCCAAATTGATTGTTATTCGCCGCAGTGGCCATTCGAAACCACTCGACAACAATGCGGCTCGCACACGATCTCGAGACTCACGACATCCTTCGTCAGGCAACCCCACCACGGTGAAACCAGGAAGCCCCTTACCGACATGCGCTTCAACTGTTATCGGTGTTCCACGGGTGCCAAAAAGAGTGGCTGATCGGATAGCTGCATACATGTGCTGTCCCCTTCGGGTTCGAGTCTGTGATAATCGACTAGATGTGTGCGAGAAGGACTGCAGTTTTGGCAACAGCCATAAGTTTGATACTTGCGCTATCCGGATGCGCTGCCCCAGCACGCACGGGTTCAAGTTTCTGCGCCCAACTTGGTCGCGAATTACCCGCCATTGGTCAGCCAATGGTCACGGGAACCGACGTCTCATCCATGGTGCATCGTTATGAACGACTCCTGAAGCGAGCGCCACTTTCTATTGAGGGTGACTTCGCAATTCTGACCGGATTGCTACAAGATGCATCGCGCGTCGATCCATCTGACAAAGAGGCGCTTCAAAAAATGGCAGATGCAACCTATGCTGCAAATCAATCAGCGTTGAATGTGCGTGACTGGGTGAAAAGCACCTGCGCAGTTGATATCTCAACAGGGCTCAATATTGATCCGCCGCGAGTGCCGACAACGACTATCGCTACGACAACCTCAACGGTTGCTCCGTAGAGATACTTAGCGAATTTCTCCGCGCTTCACGATCACTTTGTCAACAAGGCCATAGTTCTTTGCTTCTTCAGCGCTGAACCAATGGTCTCGCTCACTATCGGCCTGAATTTCGGCAACGGTGTGACCAGAGTGATGCGCAATCAGTTCAGCCATGCGCAATTTGATAAAGCGTGACTGCTCAACTTGGATTGCGATGTCTGATGCTTGTCCACGCAAACCAGCAAGAGGCTGATGCATCATGATGCGAGAGTTTGGCAAGGTGTAGCGCTTGCCTTCAGCGCCAGCTGTAAGTAGAAACTGGCCCATAGAAGCTGCAAGCCCCATGCACACTGTCGCAACATTGCAACTAACGAACTGCATGGTGTCGTAGATGGCCATTCCGGCTGTGACAGAGCCACCAGGGCTGTTGATTTACAACCAGATATCCGCATTGGCGTCTTCGCCCTCGAGATAGAGCAACTGAGCGCAGATCTGGTTGGCAATGTCGTCGTTGACATCCGTGCCAAGCATGACGACGCGATTTTTCAGCAATCTCGTGAAAATGTCGGAGCGAGGATCCCCTCCAGCATCGATGGCCATTGGGCTGACAGGAAGTCCAGAAGTACTCATAGTGGATAAAGGCTACCTGCTCGGCAAGAATAGACCCATGTCATCAACCCCCGACTTCTCGCCCAACACCGATGAACTGGTTGCCAACAACGCCACATTTGTGGCTGACTTTCGCGATGCCGGACTAGCCCTTGCGCCCAAGCGTCATCTCGCAATCGTTGCCTGCATGGACAGCCGTATGGACATCTTCCAGATGCTTGGCCTTGCCCACGGTGATGCCCACATCATTCGTAATGCTGGCGGAGTTGTGACCGATGACGTCATTCGCTCGCTCGTGGTGTCCCAACGCTTGTTGAACACACAAGAAATTATTCTCATTCACCACACAAACTGCGGACTACAAACCATTTCAGATGACGGGTTCAAGAAGCAGATTGAAGACGACTGCGGTATCCGTCCTAGTTGGGCTATCGAAGCATTCAAGGATCCGCACGACTCAGTTCGTCAATCAATGAACCGACTGGGTCATAGCCCGTTCGTAGTTTTCAAAGACCAAATTCGTGGATTCGTTTACAACGTAGAAACTGGTCAACTTCATGAAGTTGACTCAGACCCTCGTCACGTCCCCTAAGAGCGAGACACTCCGCTGACGATGACGACAATGCGTTCATCATCAGAAATGCTGTCACGCATTGCAAGAACGCCAGCAAAACCTGAAATTCCTGTGGCGCAGGAATTGAAACCGCCGACATTGCGCACCAGGTCATACGCACGGTGTAGATGATCTTCTGACACAACGACAGGCGAACCACCCGTGTCTGCCATGGCGTCAAGCACACTGATCCAGTCGTACGTTTCGTCGTCCAAGATGCCGTCCGCAAACGATGATGGAGTCTCTTCCCATGGCCACATGCACTCGCTCCATCGCGGACCAGCATTTCGCGCCCCACCGGTTGCAATTGCGTTCTTCCATGCACGTTCTAATGGTGCGCAACCTTGTGTTTGCACTGCATGCAATGTCGGATGCACACCGGCAATGCGCATCGAAGAGCCGACACATGCAGCCAATGCTCCGCCGCCAGCTTGAACAAAGATGCGGTCTGCAAAATGACCTAACTCTTCCGTGATCTCCCACCCAATGGTGCGACCACCATCAAGACACCACGCGTTCTCCGTGCCTTGCACACCAAACGGAATCGCACCGGCAGCTACTGCTTCTCGAAAACGCAGCACACACGGATCACCTGGTGGGTCTGTCTCACGTCGAGGACACACAACAATCGTTGCACCGAGTGTTTCAAGTGTTCCCAGAACTGCAGTCGATGCAGTTGGTGGAACATGAACCGCGATAGGCCATGACATGGCAGCTGCCAAGGTGCTTGCAGCAATCGCCGCATTGCCACATGATGCAATCGCAAGCGATGGACGAGTCGTCGGTGTCCATGGCGCCCGACCAGCGGCCTCCACCATCAACAGATGAAGTAACTCAGTGAAAATGTGTCGGGCCTTATGCGAACCACCCACATTGGCCGTTTCATCTTTTACCCAGATGCCACCAGTGGCCGAAAATCCGAGAGCTTCTGATAGCTCGTCACTTCTTGTTAGTGGCGTACGCAAAAAGCCAGTGCCCGCAATGCGCGACACTGCTTCATCGGCTGACCTGATGATAGAGACGCGCTCGGCCTCGCTTAGCCCTAGCGACTCCCCCAATGAATCAACCGCCAAATACCGACGAAACGCAAGGTATGGGTTGGCATCATCAGTGGGACGAAAAGGTTCTACTGATGATTCAAAATGCAGAACATGATGTCGGTCAGACAGCGATGCATTCGGACACAACCACGACAACGGAGTAGTTA
>JBAXUC010000089.1:0-6011 GCA_037129855.1 Actinomycetota bacterium
GGCGGCAAGCGCAGCTCCCAGGAATAGTGAAGCATTGAACGACTCGCCGAGAACTGTTCCGGCCAAGACGCCAGACGACATGGGGACAACAACACCGATGATGGCCACGAGCATTGATGCGCGCCCAACTTTTCGCAGCTCAGTCAGGTCCATTTCGAGGCCAACTTCAGCCAGCAGAATAATTACGCCAACTTCAGCCAAGATACGCATCGCGTCACTGGGGTTAATGAGCCCAAGCATTGATGGGCCGATAACGATGCCCGCAATGATTTCGCCGAGCACGGCGGGAACTCGAATGCGTTCAAATAACTCAGCTGCAATCTTTGCAACAATGAGAATGATCGCAAGATCAGTGAAGATTGAACCGAAGTCAATGGCACCAGTGGTGGCTAATAGCGCATTATTCACTGTCTTAGTTATATCTCACGCGAAAGAAGTTTTACGGCTGCTTTGTGTGCTTCTTCAGACAGCATCCAGCCTCTACGGCGAATAGTGATGACGCTGTCGCTTCCCAAAACCTTTCGTAATACCACCAAGGAAGCATCCGCTCGTCTGGCAGAGACATTGTCAAGACCGGCCAGCCGGAGAATTGACTCACGACTGACGACTCGACCCTTGGAATATGACAAAACGCGGAGAATAGATAGGTCAGTCTCAGAAAGGACGCAAGGAGTCTGAACGTGGCTGTCGGAATCGGGCATACGTGAACCATATGAGTGGAGTTTTTCCTGTCTGTCAGCCCTCTGTGAACGGTGTGTAAACAGGCACATTCGTTCAATGTGTGGAAATGCCAATTTGTACGACAGAATTACGAACCATGGAACTTACCTACGCCCCCGAAGATGAACTATTCCGCGCCGAAATACGTGCGTGGCTCCAGGAGAACCTGCCGAAGGGTTGGTTCGACAAAGGTTTCGAAATGAGCAATGACGTTCGTGACAAGTTCAATAAAGAATGGCCGGGCAAATTGTTCGCTGGCGGATGGATCTGCGCAACATGGCCGACGGAATACGGCGGCAAAGGCCTTTCCACAATGCAAGGCGTTGTGCTGTCAGAAGAGTTTGCAAATGCAAAAGCTCCGATGCGCGCCGACTTCTTCGGAGACACTCTTGTAGGCCCAACACTTCTTCAGTGGGGAACAGAAGAGCAGAAGAAAGAATTCCTTCCACAAATTCTCAATGGTCAAATGCGTTGGTGCCAGGGATTCTCTGAGCCAAACTCAGGTTCTGACCTTGCAAGCTTAAAGACAACTGCCATTCTTGACGGCGATGAATGGATCATTAACGGACAAAAGGTATGGACCACACAAGGTCACCATGCTGACTACTGCTTCTTGCTCACTCGTACAGACCCTGATGCACCGAAGCACAAGGGAATTTCATACTTGTTGGTGCCAATGCGCCAGCCCGGCGTTGAAGTGCGTGGAATTGTGCAGCCAGATGGCACCGCAGAGTTCTGCGAAGTGTTTTTCGACAATGCACGTTGCCCTAAAGACAATGTCGTTGGCGGAATCAACAATGGTTGGATCGTTACAAACTCCACATTGGCGTTTGAGCGCGGAATGTCGGCAACCACCGGGTATCGCCGCTTCGAAGCGGAATACAAGGCCATGGTGCGTGGTGCGAAAGAAAACGGACGCATCAATGACCCAGAAATTCGTCAGCGCCTCATGCAGTACTACACAAAGATTCAACTCTTGAAGATCAACGGCCTTCGTTCATTGTCAACAACATTGATGAACAAGAAGGACCCAGGCATGGCTGCACTTGGTGCCACCAACAAAATGTTCTGGACCGAAATGCACCAACGTGCAATGGAACTTGCTCTTGATATTTCAGGCGCCAACGCAATGCTCGTTGATTACGCAATGGGTGATGCAAACTGGCCAGGCACGTCGCGCGACAAGCGCCGTGACGGTTACCCAGTCAGCGGCATGATGTCATCGTTCTTCTTCTCACGTTCAGAAACCATTTGGGGTGGAACAAGTCAGATTCAGCGCAACATTGTTGGTGAACGAGTACTTGGTCTTCCTAAAGAGCCAAGCAGCAAATAGAACTAGTTTCCGTCAGCATCATTTGATGCTGAATCAGAATCTTGATACGCAGCGTGTGTGCGTAACGGTAGTTCCTTAACGCGAAGGCTGAACAGAAAAGCAATAACCATCATTGGAATTGCATATCGAAATACTGAAGTAATCGCATGCGACATTGCATTAATTGCTTCAGTTCTGCCTGGTTCCGGAAGAACGTTTATTTTTCGGGGCGCCCGAAGCAGTTTTGGATCAACTCTTCCTGACAACTGCGCATTTAATATTGTTCCGTAGACGGCAACAGAAATAACGCTTCCGAGCGAACGGCACAGTTGTGCAGTAGAACTAGCAACCCCTAAGTCACGAATGTCGACACTGTTCTGAATGGCAGTCGTTGAGGTGGGAAATGATGCTCCAGAACAGAAGCCAATTAAGGCCATTCCGATCAAGCCAACTCCAATCCCGAGTCCGGATTTAGAAATAAAACTGACGAGCGTTAAGCCGACTACTCCGATAGCAGTCCCCATGATTGGCCATTTGCGATAGCTACCTGTTGCTGTGATTCGGCGGCCGACGAGTGTGCTTGAAAAAGTGAGGCCAAACATCATCGGTACTAAGAGGAGTCCCGATTTTGTTGGTGAAATACCGGTCACGGCTTGTAAGAACAGCGGCATGAACGAACTCACCAACGTCATGGCGGCGCTAATTAAAGTTGTCATCGGCACCATTGTTTGCACAGTGTGATTCTTGAACAAATGCATCGGAAGCATCGGGTTCTCTGCGTGCGGTTCCCACAAAAACAAAGCCGAAATCAAGATCACGGAAATGCAACCCATGACAAGCGTGGGTCGCGATGCCCATCCGTATTCGCCTGACACCCAAGAGATAGTCAAAATAGAAGAACCAATTCCACTGACGAGAAGCAATGCCCCAATGACATCGATACTTGTGTCTCGGCGTGTCATGGGTAGTCGCAGATATTTCTGGGTCATGGCTATTGCCACAAGCCCGAACGGCAGATTGACGGTGAATATCCAACGCCACGAGAAATTGTCGACAATGACGCCACCTACAAGCGGACCAAGCACGCCGGCTACTGCAAAGACACTGGTGAATGCTCCGACATACCGGCCTCTTTCTCGCGGCGGGACAATGTCGGCGATGACCACAAAGGTCATGGCCATGATTCCGCCACTTCCAATTCCTTCAAAAGCACGAGCTGCTACGAGGATGGGCATGCTTGGGGCCAGTGCGCAGAAAACTAAGCCGAGTAAAAAAATACTGATTGCAATTTGTGTCAATTTCTTGCGGCCGTACAGGTCACTAAACTTTCCAAATAGCGGAGTCGCTGTGGTCGATGTAAGTAAGTACGCAGTGATGACCCACGTGTATGTCTTGGTGCCGCCGCCGCCGATCTTGCTGACAATTTCTGGAAGTGCAGTGCTGACGATGGAACCGTTAAGTGCAGACAGGAATGAGGCAGCCATCATTGCCGCATAGACGAATTTGATATCGCGCTGCGTGAGGGAAAATGCTTGTGTTTCGATAGTTGCATTCTACAACTAGTGAGTTTCGCTGGCACGAACCGTGGCTAATCTTCCGAAGTGCCCTCTGATATTCCATTTTTTTCGCGTCGTACATGCGAGGCACCTTTCGGTGTTGTGACCGCGGTTGGTTCAGAGCTCGGTATTCGCTTTGTGATGTTTTCTAATGATGCACATCCGAAACCTCTTGAGAATCTTCACATTTCAGATACTGAAATTCATGATTCAGTCAATGATGCGATCACTCAACTTGATGAATACTTCACAGGATCACGACGGGACTTTGATTTGCCATTAGATCTACGCGGCACCGAATTTCAAGTTGCGGCATGGAGAGCGTTGGCCGATATTCCATACGGACACACTGCGTCGTACGGGCAACAAGCTGCATCAATTGGTCGGCCCAAAGCTGTGCGTGCAATTGGTGGTGCCAACGGTCGTAACCCAGTCGCCATTGTGTTGCCGTGTCATCGCATAGTCGGTGCCGATGGTTCATTGACTGGATTTGGTGGGGGAATTGCAGTGAAGAAGTGGCTACTGGATCACGAACAGTGCATGCTCCACAGTGCGACTAGTGATCGCGCCTAGATTGTCCACATGAGCATTATCTCAACAGTTCTTGCAGTCCTTCTTATTGTCGTCTGCGTCGGCTCGGCGTTGATGGACTTTCGTAAGCCAGAAAAGCTTGTTGAAGAAATGAAGAAACTGAAGGTTCCGGTAGAACGGTTACCGCTTCTTGGGGCCATTAAAATTCTTGGTGCGATTGGTGTTGCCATCGGATTCCAAAAAGTGCGACTTGGCGAGTTGGCCGGAGTTGGCTTATGTCTATACTTCGCAATTGCAACAGTGACTCACACGCGCATTAAAGACACAGTAAAAGACACAGCGCCTGCGTTCATTCTGTTTGTGGTGTCAGTGCTGTATGTATTGACATCGGTTGCTAGGTAGCAACTAGTCGCGCATCTTCAGCCATTCGGTGTCGTCGCGCCCCAAGGCCTTTGCGCGCTTCGTAATCCATAGCGGAGTCTCCATTGGCAGACCCGCTTCAATATCTGCCACCATCTGACCATTTTCATCCCACATATGGCATGTGTTGAGGTTCATCGCATATGAGCGCTTGCGCTGTTCTGCAGTAGACGCACCATCTGATTCCTGAGTGCCAAGCGCATTGCCGACTCGCATTGACCATCCACTTTGAATAGCGACAGGCGCCATTGCTGCAAGAAGTGCGCCAATGTGCGTGCAGCCGCGTGGACCGCCAAAAAGATCCTTTACTTGTTTGTTGAATCCACGAGCAATGGAGAGGCCAACAAGCTTTTGATAGTCAGGTTCAATGTCTGTGCAATGAGTATGAGGGCGCTCATGGAAGGTGACACTCACTTTTTCAATGACAAACATAGGGAAAGTGATTTCAAGATCAACAACCATGTGATGCACCCACAGAGGCTCTGGATCGTCTGCCAAATAGAGGCCAGCTGGCTTCTCATCGCAGACAACTCCGCGCAATAAGAAGAGGTCATCGCTCATCTTGTACGTACGCGCTTCGTAGAAACGAGTATGGATAAGTTCGCCACCCTCAGGGGCAGCAGGGAAATAATCACGAGTTGACACGCCTTCTACTGTGGCAGAAGGGGTCCTTAGAGAGCGACTCGAACACAACAAGAGGTGCTCTTTCCGCCGTGAATGAGGCAGACTGAAAACATGACATCACTAAAAGGCACCCTCAAATCAGATCTCACTGCTGCTATTAAAGCGGGAGACAACATGCTGAAGTCGACATTGCGCTTGGCTATTGCTGCAGTAATGAATGCTGAAGTCGCTGGTTCTGAAGCGGTTGAGTTGTCAGATGATCAGGTTCTGAAGATTCTGCAGGCGGAAGCTAAAAAGCGCCTTGAGTCTGCAGAGATCTACCAACAGGCCGGCCGCGCAGAATCTGCTGCCCAAGAATTGGCTGAAGCTGAAATCTTGTCGCGTTATCTTCCGGCCGCAATGAGCGACGATGAGTTGCAGATCATTGTGACGGAAGAAGTTGCGGCAGCAGTTGCTGCGGGTAATGAAGGCGCAAAAGCGATGGGGCTCGTGGTGAAAGCAGTGCGTGGGCGCGCAGGCTCAAGTGCCGACGGTGCAAAGATTGCAGCTCTTGTGAAGAGTGCGCTCGGCTGATGGCATCATCAACACCGGGTCCTGACGTTGCGCCCTTATCTTCAACAATGCAGCGCGCTGTTGATGCACTGCGTCGCACTATAAAGGCGATTTATCACGTGCATCCAGAGCACGACAGTGAAGAGATTGCATCCATTGCAGAACAGTTAGAAAAAGAAATAGTTGCAGCTGGCACGATGGGTCTTGGTCAGCCGTCTCTTGCGCGTCATACGCGTAGCCCACTGAATGGCACGATGAATCCGATGGCACCGCCAATGACGTATGAATATGGCGAG
>JBAXUC010000009.1:0-27815 GCA_037129855.1 Actinomycetota bacterium
CAGCAATGGCACGGGGGGTAAGGCCATCGCCACATACCTTGTCGCGGCCATAAGGTCCTTTTTCAAACAGGACAACACGTAATCCTGCTCGCGCCGCTGTAATGGCTGCAGCTGATCCAGCAGGTCCCCCACCAATGATGAGAACGTCGAATTCCTGCATGACTACGAGCCTGCCAGATGCATCTCCAATCTGCTACCTGCGTACCATAGGACATATGGCTCGTATGACAATCTCTGAAGCCGTCGCCATCGTTCGCCCTGCCGACACCCTGGCAGTCCCCCTTGGGCCAGGTGTGCCAGGCGGATTCATGCATGCACTTGGCGACCGAGACGACTATGTCGACCTACAGATCTCAGGTGCGCTGATGCCGGACCTGTACGCAGTTCTCGCGAAACCAGGCGTGCATTATCGCAGCGGATTTTTCGGACCTGCCGAACGCTTTTTGCGTGACTCTGGCGCCTCTATTGATTTCGTTCCGGCAGACTTTCGACGCTTTGAACCAATTCTTGAAAAAATGCGGCCGCGGATCATGGCAACAGCAGGTTCACTACCTGTTGACGGCTGGGTCAGCTTGTCCGTACATGCAGGCGCGACTGTTGATGAGATCCATCGCGCAAGTGCGGACTCAGAACGAATTCTTATTGTTGAAGTCAGCGAACACTTTCCACATACATTCGGCGTCGCGCCTCATGAACACCGCATTCATGTGGATGCTATTGATTGTCTCATCGAATCAGACCGGACTCCGCTGAACTTGGCAGATACAGAGCCAAGCGATGCGGAACGAACGATCGCAGATATTGCCCTGTCTTTCATTCATTCTGGGAGCACATTACAAACAGGTATTGGTGGCATTCCGAATCAGATTGCACTTTCACTTGCTGCGAGCGACATGGGAGATTTCGGTGTGCATTCAGAAATGTTCACAACCGGCCTTATGCGCTTACATCAGGCAGGAAAAGTGACAAACAATAAGGGCAGCACATTCGATGGATTCTCGCCCACGACATTTGCTGCGGGGATTCCAGAGCTCTACACCTGGCTACACAACAACGACGCTGTCCGTTTCTTGCCAGTGAAAATTGTGAACTCACCCGAACTGATTGCCAGCAATCGCAACATGGTAACTATCAATGGTGCTCTAGCTGTCGATCTTGCTGGGCAAGTTGTTGCTGACACCATTGGTGGCACTCAATTCAGCGGGGTCGGCGGTCATGAAGATTTCGTGTCAGGGCCAGGACTTGACGCGACTGACAGAAGTCTTATCTGTTTGCCATCCACCACAATGATCAATGGCGTACTAACAAGTCGCATCATGGGCATTCTTCCCGCCGGAAGTGTTGTCAGTACCCCTCGCCATCAAGTGGACACAATTATTACTGAATTTGGTGTTGCTGAATTAGAAGGTTGCACAATTCGCGAACGTGCACACGCGCTAGCGGCTATTGCGCATCCGCAGTTTCGCGATGAACTTCTTGCGAGCGGTGAGACGTGGCCTCGGGATTAAATCCGAGCGCCGTATACAAACCAATGACTGCCAAAAGAGATGCAAGGCCGACTGCATAACCAGCAAGTAAATCTGTTGGCCAGTGGGTTCTGATTAGCCACGATGAGATGCCAACTATGGAACTTGCAAGCACCACTAACCACGTACCGACTCGACGTGACACAGTTCCGGACTGTGTGAAATACCAGACAACATAACCCCATAGGGCAACACAGTTTGCAGCGTGTCCGGACGGGAATGCCAATTCGTCCTGCCCGATCATCATTCTGTTGAAAAAGTTCTCGTATTGATACGGGAATATTCTTCCTACAGAAATTTTCAACGCTCCTGCAATTCCTGTTTCCATAATCAGAACAATAAAGAACCCCACAATTGGTATCCACGAACGGCGCTTCCATGAGACCCAACCAAGAATGGGTAGACAAATGGTGAGAATAATTCCTCGCAAACCAAACATGACCATGACAGAAAAAATATCTTTTGATGCGTGAATGTCGCGAGATGTCATCCGGGCCGTTTTGTCAAAATCAGAAAGAAACCCACGAGTCACGACTTGCTGAATCAGAATCGCTAGAACCATGCACACTGTTGCTGTGTAAGTAGTGAGGCGGCGGGCTGACAACATCAGCAACTATTTTGCCTTGTTTATGCCCTCTTATCGCGTCACTCGAATAACTTTCCTGCCAATACGCCGATCACGATGGACAGGTATTAGAACATTGAAATGAATAATTACGCGCCTGGAACCCCCGAATGGTTTAGCCAAGTCCACGAAGAGGTCATTGACCCCTCTCGCCGCATCGTTGACCCCCACCATCATCTATGGCCAATTGGCGGTTCATTGCCCTACGGGCTCGACCAATTGCATGGTGATACCACTGCGGGCCATCTCATTGAGAAAACAGTCTTCATCGAATGCGGCGCCAGTTATCGCAACGACGGACCTGCTCATCTTGCTCCAGTGGGCGAAACAGAGTTCGTTGCCGGAGAATCACTGCGTGACCCAACCCACCTCATCTCTGGCATTGTTGCGCATGCTGACCTGAGCCGTGATGACCTCAACGACATTCTTGATGCACATACGCAAGCTAGTCACGGCCTTCTACGCGGAATTCGTGATGCACTAGCTCGAGCCGACCACCCTGAAGTTCTGGCGATTCCCGGCCGAGCAACGAAGGACCTATACAAGGACGCAAACTTTCGGCGCGGTGTTGCAACCCTTGGTGCACGTGGTCTGACATACGATTCGTGGCATTACCACTATCAGAACTCAGAATTCCTAGAACTGGCCCGTGCGGTTCCCAGTACAACAATGGTGCTTGACCATTTTGGAACGCCCTTAGGTGTTGGGCCATACGAATCACAACGGAACGAAATCTTTACTCAATGGAAAAAAGACATCGCTGCAATAGCACAATGCTCCAATGTCGTTGCAAAATTGGGAGGGTTGGCGATGCCTGACAACGGGTTCGGTTGGCATACGGCAGAGAAGCCGCCAACGTCTGATGAATTCATCGCGGTACAAAAGAAGTACTTCGATCACACCATTGAATGTTTTGGGCCAGAACGTTGCATGTTCGAATCAAACTTCCCCATCGACCGATTCTCATTGTCATACACAGTCGTATGGAATGCTTTTAAGAAAATGACCGCATCATTTACTGAAACAGAGAAAGATGCAATGTTCCGTGGTACCGCAACTCGCGCGTACAGTCTCGCGCCATGATTGCCGACCAATTCGAACCGCTCACGCCAGAACAAGCAGAATTCTGGGCGCGTTTCCCTAAGTGGGACCAAGATGTGAACTACGCCGTGTATCTCGGATTCATTGTAGAAGAGGTGAAACGTGACTATGCACGCATGCGTTTACCCGCGCGATTGGAAATGAATCAACCAGCAGGAATTATGCATGGAGGAGCAATCGCGAGCCTTATTGACACAACAGTTGTTCCGGCTGTCGGTGGCCCATATGAGACCGGATCTTTCCTCACCATCAGCATGAACGTGGAATATTTGTCGGCAGTGGCTGACGAAGATGCAGTGTGTGAGGGCTGGATTACGAAACGTGGTCGTTCCATTGCATTTTGTCGAGCAGAAGTACGTGGCGCAACTTCTGGGAAACTATGCGCAACGGCATCGTTGGTCTACAAGGTGTAACTACGTCAGCGCGACGCGAACCATTGCGTTAAGCGCTGAAAACCTTCATCGAGACAAACGTGTGGCGTCCAGCCCAAATCTTGCTGAACTGCACGCTGATCAAACCAGTGTGCGGTACCTAATTGTTCCGCAATAAAGCGCGTCAGTGGAGGTTCAGATGATCGTATGAGCGGCCATAGTCGCTCAATCAGTGACCCAAGCCGAACTCCAAGCGCCAACGAAAGATGACGCGGTTCAAATGGAACCCCAGCTGATTCGCACATTGAGCGCATCAGTTCGTTCACAGTGCGTGGTTCGCTGTTTGAGATGACATACGCCTTGCCGTCACACGCTGAACCTTTGTGCAGGGCATCAAGCGCTGCAATGTGCGCACTAATCGCGTTGTCGATATACGTGGAATCAACCAATGCATTTCCGGTACCAATAACCGCAAGACGTCCACTTGCTGCACGATCCACAATTCGACCAACTAATTGCGTGTCCCCAGGGCCCCACACCAAATGTGGGCGGATGGCGACAACTGCGAGATGATCATTTCGCGCATTCAGAACTAATCGCTCAGCAATGGCTTTTGATTCCGCGTAATGCGAACGCGAGCGACCAATTTCAGCCTCACCAGCTGATGCGCCAATCAGTGAATCACCGGTGTGCGCGACTGAGGGAGTTGATACAAACACCAAACGTGAAATGTGGTGCTGTTCAGCAGCACCAATAATATTTTTAGTTCCGACCACATTGGTGTCGTAGAAATCTTTCTGCGAACCAACAACTCCAACGCGTGCTGCTCCGTGAATGATGGCATCACACCCCTGTGCCGCTTGCGCTACCGCATCTGCGTCACGAATATCGGCAAGAACTTCTTGCGCATTTTCGTGCCCGATGAATGTTGTTGTCCTGCGCTGTAGACACACCACGTCATCGCCACGACGTACTAGTTCACTGGCGATACCACCGAGAAGCAAACTGCCCGTACCCGTCACTAAGACTTTCACTTCTGGGTACCCGACAAGATTTGTGACATCTGTTTCGAAACTGCAGTACGGTCGATTTTTGAGTTGTGGCGAATATCAACAGGCAGTTTCTTAGTTGCCCACACTGAGGCAATTGTTAACGGATCAAGTGCAGTACGCACGGCGCGGGTTAGTTCTGCTTCAGCTGGGCCCTCGTTGCTGTTGATGGTCTCCACGACAATGACAATGTGTTGCACGTCGACTGGTCCAATCCCCACTGCAGCGACACGAACAACGTTCGGTAATGCCTCAACTGCAATCTCCAAGGGAACAGGCGTAATGGGCCCATGTGATGTGTGAATCACATGCACCAAACGTCCTTCGATCCATACATTGCCTTCACTGTCGATATGGCCCACGTCGCCAGTGCGGTGCCACGTGGCAGTTTGACTATCGACATTCAGTATTGGGCGCGCATTGTGTTGCGTGAGCCACAACGAGTCGTAGCCTGCCGACATCCACGGCGCTGACACTAAAAGTTCTGATGTTTCATTGTCGGTACGAACATCGCACCCACTCACTGGCTTGCCAACACAGACGCCATGCCCTGTTCCGATACGTGTCAAGTCATGCAACGACACATCAGCAACAGGTAGCACCTCCGTCATGCCATATGGCGTGTGCAGTTCAGCACTGGGGCACAAAAGCGAGACTTCCTGCAACGTCTTGATTGGTACCGGCGCACCAGCAGACATCACAAGACGAACTGTGCGAAGGTGCGGCAAGTCTGTCGTTGCAGTCTTGACAACGTTCGCCAAAGCTGCAGGTGATGCAAACACCATTGTTGCACCCACTCGACGGCATGCATCATCAAGCGCCGCCGCAGTCAGTGTGCCGGGCGACGTCACATCCATATCGGCTAATCCAGTTGCAATACCTAACGCGGGTCCGTATAGCGCGAACGGAGCAAAGGCAGCGACAAACGTGTCTGTCGGATTGATGTTGTATGTCTTTTGCAAGGCATCACGTTGTGCATACAACTGGCGATGTGTGTAACGCACTCCCTTTGCTGGCCCTGTTGCACCAGAAGTAAACAGCACTGCTGCAAGATCATCGGCATTGGGCTCTGGGGCGCTCACATATTCAAGCTTTGAGACAACTGGTGAACCGGAGAGTTTGGAGAGCCGAATCATTGAAGCACGAGGTGCCCAGCGCAACAATCGTGCCGCAGCTATTGCTTTCACGGGCCCAATGATGTGTTTCACCCGCGACGCGCGAATAGCTGATGTAAGCCCTCGAAGACCAAGACCTTTATCTGCAATAACTGCAACGGCACCAATACGCCAACACGCATACACCACTGCAATCAAATCAATGCTGGGAGACACCAACACAGCGATGCGGTCACCTGTGCGCACTCCACGATGAAGCAATGCCTCTGCGTACGTAGCAACGCGGGCTGCAAACTCTGGTCGTGTTACCGAGGCGTCTGCCGCTGCATCTGTAATCGCAATGTCGTCGGCGTTAACCCAATGATCGATCTGAGACCACAAGGTCGCATCGTTATTATGTTCTTGCTGTACATGCTGAAGCGGCTTGCCTTCTCCGGCTTCTTCTATTGCCGCTTCAACTAGTGGTGCAATTGATGTCTCAAGCACTGTGAGATGTCCAGAGTCTGCAATGCGGTGCAACGCCACGTTCTGAAACCGTTTCATTAGGTCATGTGCAAAGTCGTCATTAAATACGGGGTCACGAGAGCCCCATACCAAACGAACCGGCATTGTTAAGGATGACAACTTTTCAGCAACGTCGGCAATGTCTTGTGCTGAAGAGTGTCGCGCAGTCAGCGGCGCATCGGCTACAAAATCTGCAATACCATTGCGTTGTTTACGTTGTCGATACGGAAAGGCCAACGACGTTCGCTGCAAGTGGGAAATTCCACGCCCTGGTAGGAATGGTGTCCCGCGCACAAACAATGACGAATCTTTTGTGACGAGTCGGTGAATACCAGTAGCAGCAGCAAGACGAATGAGCAACGGTGCACGGCGGTTGTGTGGAATCGTAATCCCTGTATTCGAGAGCACCATTCCAGCAACTTGTTCAGGATGTGCGACTGCGTAACCCATTCCAATAGCCCCTCCCCAGTCCTGAGCAACTATCCATATCGGTGCAGTGATATTCAGAGCAGTGACTATGTCATTGATATCTGCAACACGATCGCGATACGTACGGGTAGGCACTCGTTCTGACAAACCCATTGACAAATGATCTAGTGCAATAATGCGAAAATTTGAATTCAATTCATTGAACAAACGTGACCATAGAAATGACCACGTGGGGTTTCCGTGAAGACATAGCACCACCGGTGTGTCTTTTTGGGTCCCTGGGCGATCAAGAAGGTGCCAGCGATGTGTTGCGCCATCATGACTTGGCACGTCAATTGTGCGCGACCAAGATGGGTCAAGTCCGAACGTCGCAAAGTCAGCAACGAGCGGACGCTGCACATTTACCAAAGAATCTCGAGCGCACTTGTGTTGAGACCAGAACCAATTCCGAGACACAACACCCGCTGACCCGGCTTAATCTGGTCTTGCACGCTTGCCAAGGTGATCGGAATTGCTGCAGGGCCAATGTTTCCGAAATGAGGAAAGGTGATTGGCGCCTTCGACGAATCAATGGCGAGGCGGTCACACAGCATCGTGGTGTGCACCTTGCTCACCTGATGCAAAATGTACCAATCAATACCTGAACCCCACGTGAAGTCGATAAGTGCTTCCGCCCATGCTTCTGCTGCCAAGTCAAGACCAGCTACCAACAGTCCATGAGTATCAGTAGTCATACGATCAAGATCACCAACACATAATGAATTGTGTTCCGTTGCAGCTCGTGCCATGCCACCAATCAATCGGTGTGCTTCTGGATGACGCGTTGTGCTTGCCATAACCATTGCTGCTGCCCCTGAACCAAGCGTGAGCGAAGCAAATTCTGCGAACACATCAAGAGCCGTGGAATCTGGTTTACGAAGTCGGGCAATAGTTGCTTCTTGCGGCTGACGACTGCCTTCTCCATCCACAATGAGCACATACTCAACAGAGCCAGAGTCGATCATTGTGGCGCCAAGATGCATCGCGTTGATAAACCCAAGGCACGCATTTCCGATATCAAAATTCAGACATGACGAAGACAATTTCAAACGGTCATGGACAAGACAAGCCACAGATGGTTCGAGATGCTCCTTGCACACCGACGTAGAAATCAAAACACCAATTTGCGAAGGGTCAATGCCTGCTTTTTCAATCGCGAGTTTGCCTGCCATTGCGGCTGCATCGGAGAACGACACGTCTTCATCCCACCAACGGCGCTCCTCGACACCCGCAAGTCCAGCAAGTAATCCAGCTCTCAGGCCATTGCGTTGGTAGACCTCTGCCAGTTGCTCATCGATCCACGCAGACGTAATGACATTGGGCGCATCAACCGATGTAACACTCAACACGCCGGCATGCTGGTGACGAAATACTGAATTTCCGGTCATTGAGACGATCTTTCGGGTTGAGTCCGTATAACAGGCTAGTGAGGGCACTGCATTTCTGAACCACGCAGCGACCAATTCGAGGATTTGTCGCGCATTTACTCGAAAACTGGTGCCAGACTTCCTGAATGAGCACAGACATCGGCGTTTTCACGGTCTTTGCGTGCCCGCATTGCACAATGCCACTACACCTCAGTCAGTACGAAGCACGATGTGAGAACAATCACCTCTTCGATCGTTCTCGAGATGGGTACATCAATCTCATTGTCGGTGGACGACTTGCTCCAACTTCTACGTCGGGCGACACCGCAGAGTCACTACGTTCCCGACGAGACTTCTTTGCAACAGGTTCCTATGCACCGATTGCAACTGCACTTGCTAACGCACTAGGAGACGTAACTGGCCCAGTTCTCGATGTGGGATGTGGAGAGGGCTATTACCTCACTCACATCAACGCGACCGAAAAATACGGGATCGATATTTCGAAGAAAGCGGTGCAAATGGCGAGCAAACTGTTGCCTGATGCTCACTGTGCAGTTGCATCGGCATTTCGCCTTCCCATTGTTGATCATTCCTGTGCGGCTGTGTTCTCGGTATTCGCACCACATTCGTTCGAAGAATATGCCCGAGTATTGAAACCCGGTGGCACATGGGTCACGGTCACGCCAGGCCCACACCATCTACAACAGATGCGGCCAAAACGCGACAACTCTATTGATGAACGAGAAGAGCGGCGCAGCGAACCGCCAGCACAGGCTCAACATGCAGAGCGCATCCAATTTGCACTCGACCTTTCGCCCAGCACCGCCAATGAATTGTTTTCAATGACCCCACTGGTATGGCAGACCGCTGCAGATGCATCACCGACAACACAGGTCAGTGTCGATGTTTGGGTCTCATCGGGCACTTCGCTCTAACGTAGCGACATGCTGAAATTCGATATTGCGTATTACAAACGTTTTTACGGCGACAACGGCGCGCACGACGCTGAGAAGATCGCGCACCTTGCTACAGCAGTTCACCATCTTGCTGCATGGTGGGGCATCAATATCACTTCTGTTCTTGATGTCGGTGCCGGTATGGGAATGTGGCGCGATTGGTATCACACAACATTTCCTGAAGTCGCCGTGCGTTCAATTGATGTCAGCGAACACGCGTGCAATACGTGGAATCATGAGCAACGCGACATAGGAACTTGGCGCCCTCGCAAAAAATCTGATCTTGTCGTGTGTCATAGCGTGTTGCAATACCTTGATAATCAATCAGTTATTCAAGCAATCGATAATATGGCTGCGGCAACGCGACATGTGATGTATCTCGAGCTTCCCACCAAGTGGGACTACGAAAACATCATCGATAAATCTGGAACAGATCTGCAGGTATACCACCGTTCTGCGCAGTGGTACCGCAAACACCTCTCGCAACATTTCCGTCAGGTGGGTGCTGGGTTATGGGTGCCACTACAAGGCACCCCGATGTATGAGTTAGAGGCGTGCCGCTACTGAGAAGTAGGGCGGAAGCGATACAAAGCGCTTCCTTCACCAGTGTCGTGAAATACCATCTCTACAGGCATTCCTATGCGTAATGCATCAATGTCGCAATCAACAATGTTGGTCATAATGCGTGGGCCATCAGCAAGTTCCACATAGGCGATAACAAATGGGCCGGCATCCTTGAATGCTCCGGTCCCCTTGCGCACAACTGTGAAACTATAAATAGTGCCCGTTTGCTGCGCGTCAAATGTGGACACATCTTCTGTCCAGCACTTCGGGCAGTTGCGACGTGGGAACCACAGAACAATGTCGCACGCATCACAGCGCTGCAGTAT
This sequence comes from Actinomycetota bacterium, assembly GCA_037129855.1. Lineage (GTDB taxonomy): Bacteria > Actinomycetota > Acidimicrobiia > Acidimicrobiales > Ilumatobacteraceae > UBA2093. The sequence continues at coordinate 9,973 of JBAXUC010000009.1, forward strand.
GAATCGTCCCTCTGTAGTGGCTTTCCAAAATTCAGCAGTGGTCGAGTTAATAACGGGTGCGGGTGCTGGCAACATGGTCATGCGTCCTCTTGTCCAAGAATAAGTGTGACTGAGCCATGCTTCGAACCAAGACTTCCACCTGTTCCATGAGCAAGTGATATCTGGCAGTTCGGCACTTGTACTGCAGGGTGTGCCTCACCACGCATCTGGCGCACAGCTTCAATCACCTTGGTGATTCCGCCACGGTTTGATGGGTGGTTATTGCATAATCCGCCACCGTCAGTATTGAACGGCAATTTTCCAAATGGTGCAATGAGTCCGCCATCCATAACAAATTTTCCACCTTGTCCTTTTTCACAAAATCCAAGGTCTTCAATTGTTTGCAGAACCGTGATTGTGAAACTGTCATAGATTGACGCGTATTTAATGTCGGCAACACTGACCCCTGCTTCGGCGAACGCACGTGGTCCAGACCACACAGCGCCGGTATAGGTGAGATCAATACCACCGTTGTTTGTGTGCTTGATTGCTTCACCGTGACCAAGAATTTTTGCCGACGTGCGACTGAGCGAACGCGCAACTTCAGGAGACACCACAATCAAGGCTCCGCCGCCATCGGTAACAACACAACAGTCGAGGCGATGTAGCGGGTCAGCTACTAATGGCGAATTCAACACATCTTCAACAGTGACGGCGTACGGCAAATACGCATTCGGGTTGTACTGGGCGTGAATGCTTGCAGCGACCTTGATTTCGGCCAACTGTGCAGATGTAGTGCCAAATTCGTACATGTGGCGTTGTGCGGCGAGCGCGTATGTGTGCGGCGCACCAGCGATTCCCCAACCCGATTCAAACCCTGCGTCTGATCCTGACGCAAAGGACACCTCGTGGCGACCTGTGCGGGGTTTTCCGGCCAACGTAATCAACGCAACAGAGCACTTGCCGGCAGCGATAGCTGCAGCTGCATGACCGACATGTGCAAGATACGACGAGCCTCCTGTTTCAGTGCTGTCGAAGTAGCTCGGGCGTAAACCAAAATGTTCCACCAACGACATTGGTCCGAAACCAGCTGTGCCATCACAGAACACGGCATCAACATCGCTCATCGCTAAGCCAGCATCAGCCAAAGCACCAAGTGCAACTTCTGTATGAATCTCAAACAGTGTTCGGTCTGGAATGTCGCGACGAGGGTGTTCGTAAATGCCGGCAACATAGGCCGCTCCTCGAATAGTCATCGTTATCTGCTCTGCACTGTGGTCGACATGGAAGTTCCATTAGAACAGGCACGCGAATGTGAAACCGAAGCGGACGGGGCTGCCACATGTCACAGACCCCTAGAAAACCAAAATCCCAACCTCTGTGGAGAGGCTGGGATTTCAGACTTTTTTTATTAGTGGCGGGGGCAAGATTTGAACTTGCGACCTTTGGGTTATGAGCCCAACGAGCTACCGGGCTGCTCCACCCCGCGATGTAGTTGAAGCATTACGGTACAAGGCGAGTGCCTCACTCACAACTTCACCCGAAATGCTTAGGATTAGTGCAATCACCATGCTTGCCCGAAACAAAAAGACCCAACTGGCCGTAGAGGCACTGCAAGCAGAAATCGCTTCTTTGCGGGCTGAAATGAGCGATTCGATGGCTGCATTAGAAGCTGAACGGGAAGCTGCACGTTCCACAGTGGATCGACTTGCCGGAATTGAAGCGCGAGTATCGGGCATGGGCTCAGAGTTATCACGTCAGTTACACGAACTTGGTACCGAAATAGAAGAGCTCTCAAAGCGTGCAGAAGACTCTGGAGTCGCCGAAATGATGGATGCGCTAAAGACAACACAAGTACGTCTTGCAAACGAACAAGCTCGGTATGAAATTACGTTCCGACAAGACCTTGCGGCACTTGCGAACAAATTGTTACAGCGCCAACGCGCCTGAACTAGCCCTTGACTGCGGCTAAAGCCTGCTGAACCAGCCCACGTGCCTGGGACAACTTGGTTTGGTATGTAGCAAAATCTGGTGGAGATTTCGCCAATGCAGCATCAGCTTGTGCAAACAATGCTTCTGCTTGTCGCAACAACTCTGCTGGCGTTGTGCCAGTTGTCGGAGCAATAGTGGCTGGACTTCCTGCAATTGTGGTCGTTGGTGAACTTGATGAACCGCCAACACGATCACCGAGATTCACATTAAAGCCGGGGAACAACTGAGAAATCACACTAGTCAAGCTGTCACCAATGACTGATCTGTCGCCATACCCAGCAAGAATCTTTCGAACAAAGACCTGTTTGTCATTGCCATCAGGCTGTACGAACATCGGGCGAATGTAAACGAGCCCTTTACCAACAGGAACAAGTTGCAAGTCTCCGTATGTAACACGCGAACCACGCTGGTCGAGCGGAGTGATTGTTTGTGAAATCGCTGGTTCACTTTCAAATTGTGCAGACACTGTTGCAGGCCCAGCAGGCAGTGGCGCCTTGATGTCATACACCGTAATTTTTCCGTACGTCTTTGGCTCGCTTGATACCACCATCAACGACCGCAATTCTTTACGGCTGTCATCGGCTGAGAACGGAACAAACGGACGGACCATTGAGAATTGACCAATATCTGTCTTCGCATTTGGTTCGTGGAAAATTGAGAAATACGGACTAAAACGTTCAACAGACGAATCAGTGGCATTGATGGAATCAATCGGCGCAATACCAGTGGCTGAAGTTCCGAGTCCCGTCACTCCAGAAGATGCTTCTGGCGCATTTGCTGGTGCTTGAGCAACGCTCCATGCGGCATCACGATTGAAGAACAATGTTGCATCATCAAATTGGTAACGACCGAACATATTTGTCTGTACGCGGAACAAATCTTCTGGGTAACGGAAGTGCGCTGACAATTCAGTAGGAACAGTTGACTTCTTTGCGAACAAGTTTGGAAACGCAGCGTTCCACATGAGAGCAATCGGGTCTTTTGTATCCATCAGATACAGAGTCACGTTGCCTGTATACGCATCGACTACCGCTTTGACACTGTTGCGCACATAGTTAAACGAATGGTTTAGCCCACTACCAGTAGTGAGTTGCGAAACATTTGCAGTTTCCGCATATGGGTAGCGATTTGTCGTGGTGAAAGCATCAACGACCCATTTCACTTGACCATCAACGACAACTGCATATGGGTCGGCATCAAGGTGTAGGAATGGCGCAATCTTTGCTACGCGTGAACGCACATCGCGCTGCAAAAGAATTTGAGAATCTTTCGTAATGAGGCTTGAACCGAAAAGGTTGAACTCCCCAAAATTCACTGCAAGAGCAATACGTCGAACAAAGCTGTTGAACTTAATGCCGCCATTTCCCACAAAAGAGGTCTCTGTGCCACTTGGACACGCCTGCTCTTTTTGGGAAGTCTTGACAACTGCATATTCGCCGAGACGATCTCCGAAGTAAATCTGCGGCTTAGTTACTTTCAAATCAATGTATGAAGGGCGACCATCTTCTGTTGCAAGACTTGCCGGAGCAGCAATGACGCCACAACCGTGTGTGTACAAGAGATGGCGAGAAACCCACGTACGGTTTGGAACACCAGCAAGGTTAAGTTCACGAGCGGCGACAAGCACTTGCTGCACACGACCGTCAATTGAGTAACGGTCAACATCAAGGTCATTGACTGTGTAGAACGATTTGAGACCTTGGTCAAGGGCAAAACGATCAAGCATTTGTGTTGGATCAAGTTGGCGCACATCGCGAAGTGCTGCATCGTTCGCTGTGACATCTGTAGCACTAATATCACTAAAGGTTGTGTCTTGGCGCGTCACATCAGAGATTCCCATTGCTGACTTTGTGGCAACGATATTGCGTTGAATAAACGGCAACTCTCGTGTACTTACGTTTGGCTGAACTACGAAACGCTGAATGATTGCTGGGTACACCGTTCCGACAGCCAATGCAACAACGATCCATAGGCCGATTGCAAGAACGGGCAAGCGCCAACCCTTCTGACGAATATTCCACAACAGCAACGCGGTTACTGCTAGTGACACCAACACCATCAAGTTCAGTGCCGGTAATTGTGCATTCACATCCGTGTATAACGCACCGCGTACAACACTTCGAGTCGACGATGTCAATTGGTATTTCGACAACCAATAATCAGCAGCGCGCAGAAGAGTTCCAATGGCAAGAAGCACCGACAAATGAACTTTGGCTTGCGATGTCACGCGTTGCACGCGATCTTGAGGGCGAATACTGCCGTTGATGAAATGGAATGCCGTGGTGATGATTGTGACTAGAACAAGTGCGCCAAAAGCCCATGACACTACAAATTGTGCGAAAGGTAGACGGAAGACATAGAAACCAACATTTGCTTTGAACAACGGGTCCCCGACTGCAAAAGCTTGACGATTGCGGAACATAGTCCACTCTTGCCATTGGCTCGACGCAGGTAATCCGAGCATGATGCCAATAAGTACAGCTAATGCGATTCGCAATTTGCCGCGACTTTTTGCCGTCAATTCACGGATGCGGATGATGGTCTGGTCTTCTGGCGTATTCGGCAGAGTCAGAGGCGCGAGGCGATCTGCAATAAGAAGGTTGATCCACAAGAACAGAAAACAACCCACAGTAAATACACCAACAAGTTCGGCCTTGCTGCGCAGTACCGCCCAGTACACATCGCTGCGACCAACACTGTTAAACCACAACACGTTCACATAGAACGACGACATCGCCTTGGCACTGAACACAAGGAGCAAGACGAGTCCAACTACAACTGAGACCACAATTCGGCCACGAGAGGGCTTACCAAAGTTAGGAAGTCGGAATACAGGGCCAGTAGGGCCGCCAGGAAGGTCTGAAGAGTTACGCACGCATCAGGACGCTAGTCCTGAACGGGGCAAACAAGGCATCGGCAGCCTGCATGAGCAGGTGGATGACTGTGACCTGTGGGGAAATCATCTCCACGAACAACGGAGCCACCGAGCGAATTGTCTTCACATTCACTGCAGCAATTGGTATCTGGCTCGGCCATCCAGGTGATGCGGCTACCTGGCTCTAAAGCAAGATACGCACCATGGCTGTATGACGAACAGGCAATGTCGTCGACATGGGAATCGATTCGTTCTGTCTTCCAGCTGCGATACACGTCACGGATGAGCCCAAGTAAGACATCACGATCGCCTTCGGCTTCACCAATTGCGATACGGGCATCTTCACGGAACCCTGCGACCAAACCTGCAGTAATTGCTGAGACAGCGTGAGAAGCAATGGCCTTTTGTGTAACACGACGACTTGAACCACCAGATGCTTTCACTGACTTTGCGCCAGCACTTGCGGCTGCCATGGAGTCTTCTACGACGGCTGCTGCATACCGAGCGCTGTGTTCGGCTTCAGTACCGAGCACCGCATCAATATCTAACGAAGTCTTCTTTGCGCGAACATGGCCAAGAACAGTGTTTTGTTCGTCAGCAAGGACCCGCTTTAGCTTCCGAGCCATAGCAACCACGACGGGTGACAGCTCTTCATTGCGCTCTTCAAATCGAGCAGGGTCTACAACAGGAACAGCGGGCTTGACTTTTGCCTTTTTCTCCGCTTTTGGCGCAGAAGCTTTCACAGCAAGCTTTTCGTCTTTCACGATCTCAGACGCGGTGGTTGCTTTTGCAGCGACATCGGCAGTGCTACCCGCACGCAACTTTGCAAAAATATCGTCGACAGCAGCAACATCTTTCTTCGGAGTTGGAGAAACAACTGCTTCTAGCAATTTCGCGGTCTCTACTTCTGCAATTTCAGGTTCAATTTCAATTTCAGGCATGTCGACAGAGCGTCGACCGCGACCGAACAATGACACCACATTGGTCTGAGATGTTTCCGTTGGTTCTAAAGAAGCAATGTCTGCTACTGATGGAGCGATATCAGCCGGTGTGTGCACTGGGTGAAGAACATCAACAATCTGTATTTCATCAACTACTTCAACGCTGACTTCTTCTGTAATAAATTCTACTTCTGCTTCAGTTTCATGATCGAAAATAACAACATTGGTAACAACTTCTGCTGGTTCTTCTTCAACGATTACTTCTTCACGGTCAAACACCTTTACCGAAGGATGTTCAGAATTGATGATTGGCACAGGACCAGTAGTAGGCGACAAATCCACAATAAATTCAGGCTCATCATGAGCATCCGTGAGTCCGCCGATGACATCTTCGCTGGCAATACGCGCGCGTTCGAACGCATTCATAAGACGGTCACGGCCATGAAGAAGTTGTTCAATTTGTGAGCGAGCAGCATCACGACGACGGGACAATTCTGACAAGACTTTTTCGCGATACTCGCGTGCCTCGTTAACCATGTCACGGCCTTGTTGCTTTGCCATTTCAATTTCAGATTCGGCGTCTGCACCCGAGTCTTGACGAATGCGAGCTGCTTCTAAGACTGCAGATTCACGAATACGAACTGCATCTTCTGCGGCGTCCTTGACAAGGCGAGTTGCGGATTCCTCAGCGCGGTCACGAATTTGAGTGCTTGCATCACGAGCGGCTGTAAGCACGCGCGCTGCTTCTTCACCGAGCAATGTGGTGACAGTCTCTTCATCGAGTCGTCCAGGAGCTGACAAGCCCCGTGTTTGCATGGCGCGCATTTCACTTTCAAGGAAGCGTTCGCGCTCTTGCAGGCGAGCCATCTCAGCAGCCACCATTTTGAGAAAATCTCGTACTTCAGCCTGGTCGAACCCACGGCGACCGGTGGGAAACGCAGCCGAACCCACTGCTGCAGGCGATGATGGGTCGGGTCGGGAGAAAGAGATAGCCATTAGGCATCTACAGTACGACTCCTAGGGTGCCATTTGGTGGCATTATCCACAGGCCACCTAGGCAGTGGTTGCGCTCAGAGCATCGCCGCCGTTAGTACGTAACACTGCCAACGCTTCATTCAGAGTTGCAACTTGCACAATTGTGACTTTTGAACCGGCCGCCTGACGAGCTCGCTTCATCTCATCTGGTGATTGCCCAGCTGGAACGAGGAAGAGGTCAGCGCCCGATGCCTTGACGGCCACAGCCTTTTGTTCGAGAGCACCGATCGCCCCAACAGAGCCATCTTCGCTGATTGTTCCAGTCGCAACCACATGAGATGTGCCCATCAGATTGCCGCTCGTCAGTTCGTCAAGCAGCGCCAACGTGAAGGCAAGACCCGCAGATGGTCCGCCAATATCTGTAGTTGAAATTTTCACGTCAAAAGGCAACGACACCTTGCGAGTATCTGCTGGAACGAAGCCGATAATTGGACGAGTGGGATTATCGGCGTTTGCCATTAACTGCACGGTGCGCTTCTCAGCCTTTGCTGCATCCGGAGTTGCTGCCTTTGCGTCATACGGAATCACCGTGAGTTCCACTGTGTCACCAACAACATGACCCTTCATCTGTGCAGCAAGTTCAGTCAATGTAGGCGTCGTGACACCATCTAAGTGAGTAATGGTTTCCCCTACTTCAAGATTTGTACATGCAGCATTTTTCTTGGGCGCACCGTCGCAGACCAGTTCTTCAATAACTACTCGACCCATCACAAGTTTTACGTCGAGTCCTAGTTTCTTCATCGCAACGTATTCAGCAATTTGTTTTGCACCGACCATTGCTTGAAATCCAAGACGTCGTGAAGTGCTTGGCGTACTTGTTCCGAAATGTTCCTTGTACGTATCCACTTGCACATGTGGGTCTATCCAGCCCAGAACACTGTCGAGAATGGATAATTGACCACCAAATGCAGTGACAAATTTGATTCCATTTGTCGTGCGGAATCGTTCAGGAACTTTTGTCCCTGTCGAGGATTTTGCAAACTCAATACGTGGTGCCACGGCCATTGCTTCGCCAGGTGCCAGTTCAAAACGTTGAATCCGCACAGCTGCCATTGCAATAATGCCGAACAACACAATCCACGACAGAGTAATTAATGGCAGGGCGAATCCCAGCCCACGCAATGGTGTGGGACGGCGTGGTGGGACTGGCGGTAGAATCGTGTTGTTCATGAGTATGTCAATCCTTTCATCATCCTTGTTTGCCATTACCGCTACCGGTGCTGGTGCCCGCGCTGTGTGGGTTGTTGCCCTGGCCTTGGCTGCGCTTGCGTTTATCGACCGTATGAAGCCTGCCACGCCGCGACGTACTGCGGTGGTGCGGGTTGACAATAAACCCACCCCTCTCTATGCCGAACCAGAACGCGATCAAAAATGGAAGACACTCGCCCACCTTTCTGGCGGTGCAATCGTCCTCGGTGCCCTTATTGCCTGCATCCTTGGTTTCTTATTCACCATTGCATTTGAATTTGTGGGTGGGCTCCTTCGGGCCTAATCCGCTATGACAGATAATTTTCGATTTGATGTCATAGCAGCTGGATTCTCTGGGGATTCCTCAGTTGCTCTCGAGGCATTGCACCACGAGGACGGCACAGTGCGTGCAAGTGCCTTGCGTGCTCTTGCACGTATCGGAACATTGACTGCTGAAATTCTTGCTCCATACATTCAGGATTCGCACATCGAAACCAGACGTACGGCTGTCGAATTAGCGGTTCCGTTTCCTTCGGTCAATGTTCATCAATGCATCGATGACTCAGACGTCTTTGTCGCAGAAATGGCTGCATGGTGCGTGGGTGAACGCATGCCCGCAAGCGACAGTGAAATAGAAACCCTCATTGATCGCACGACATCACACACTGAGGCTGTGGTTCGCGAAGCATGTGCGGCTGCACTTGGGTCACTTGGTGATCCACGCGGACTGCCTGCAATTCTTGCGGCATGCTCGGATAAACCTGCCGTACGCAGACGTGCCATCTTGGCACTTGCCCCATTCGAAGGTGAAGAAGTTGATGCAGCATTACACCGTGCACTTGAAGACAAAGACTGGCAAGTACGCCAGAACGCTGAAGATCTTTTGAACCCTCGTAGCTAGCTATTTACGGGCAGCAATTGTTGATTGTCGTGCAATTTCGCATGCACTGCGAACATGACATCCGTCGACATGATCATTCACTAATCCCATCGACTGCATGAATGAATACACAGTGGTGGGGCCAACAAATTTCCACCCACGTTTTTTCAAATCCTTTGACAGCGCTGTAGCTGACGGCGATATGGAAGCAACGCCAGACGCATGCGTTGACTCACCATCACGACCAAAGGGAACATCCGGTGCAAAGTTCCAGATGTACTCCGACAGCGAACCAGTTTCATCAATCAGGTCCAGTGCACGCCCTGCATTGTTGATCGTCGCTTCAATTTTTCCTCGATGCCGAACAATTCCTGCATCTTCCAATAGACGATTGATATCGCGTTCAGAGAAACGAGCAACCTCATCCATATCAAAGGCGTGAAATGCCCTGCGGAAGTTTTCGCGTTTGCGCAGAATGGTCAACCACGACAATCCGGCTTGAAATCCTTCGAGACAAAGTTTTTCAAAAAGCCGAGTGTCGTCCACAACAGGTCGACCCCATTCGGTGTCGTGATATTCGATGTATTGCTCATCACCACCTGGCCACCAGCATCGCTGAGCGCCATTCTCGGTTGGTCGCAGCCATTCAGTCGTCACACCTAAAGCGTATGTGCCTATTGCCGTATACGTAATCACCCAATAGATGCTCCGTGTGATCTCAGACACGACAGTAGGGCTACGGTGAAATCATGGCTACAGAGACACTGGTTCCGGGATTCACAAATAAGCGACTGTGGATTGTTCTCGGCGCACTTGCCCTTGCCGTCATGTTGGCAAACCTTGAGACCTCCATCATCGCCACTGCACTTCCCACAATCACCGGACAGTTCAATGCCTTCGAAAGTTTCGCGTGGGTTGGTACCGCATACATTGTGACCTCAGCTATCAGTACGCCATTGCTCGGCAAGTTGTCTGACCTCTATGGCCGCCGACTTATCTTTCAATCGACAATGGCCGTTTTCTTAGTCGGTTCAATCTTGTGCGGTGCATCACAATCAATGGGTCAACTCATTGCGGCTCGAGCATTTCAAGGAATGGGTGGCGGCGGAATTCAAGCACTCGCATTCGCAATTCTCGGTGACGTCCTTCCGCCACGTGAACGCGGAAGGTACATGGGGTACTTCACCTTGGCATTTGTTGGCTCAGCAATTCTCGGACCACTCGTCGGTGGGCTCATCATTGACCACGCCAGCTGGCCGTGGATCTTTTACTTCAACGTTCCATTTGTGATCCTTGTAGCTGGCGTGTGCCATTTCGCTCTCAGGCTTCCCTTCAAACGTCGTCGCGCAAAACTCGACTTCATGGGAGCCGGCCTACTATCTCTCACAATTGCATCGCTCATGATTGGTCTTGAAGAAGGTCGACACGGTTGGACCCAACAACATGTTCTGATTCTTTTTGTAATTGCACTTCTTGGTCTTGGCGCATTTATTAAAGTTGAACAACGCGCAGAGGAACCAATGATTCCGCTTCGATTGTTTTCAAATGATGTCGTTCGCACATGTGCGCTACTCGGAATGTGCGCCGGTGTGGTCACGTATGGTGCAGGTGGCTTTCTTTCGTTGTACTTCCAAGATTCACTTTTGGTATCGCCGACCGAATCTGGATTGCGTACATTGCCACAAATGCTTGGTGTCACACTTGCCACATTTGGAATTGGTCGCATCATTGCAAAGACCGGCAAGTACAAGATATTTCCAATCGTTGGCAGTGTGCTTTCCTTCTGTGGTCTGATTGGCGTTGCGCAAATCACCGGAACAACTCCGTATTTATTTCTTGTAATTCCAATGATTCTTATGGGCTTTGGTACAGCTTCCATTTTCACAACCACCTCAATTGCTAGTCAGAATGCGGTTGATTTCTCTGATCTCGGTGTTGCAACTGCAACGGTGATGTTCTTTCGCTCACTCGGTGGCTCATTTGGACTTGCAATATTTGGAACCGTGTTGAACTCGACTATCCGCAGTGAAATTCCAAAGCGAATCACAATTACTTCTGACAAGGCATCCACAATCATTCGTTCACCCAAGCAGATTGGGTCGTTACCACCAGCAGCAAAACTGGCGGTTGTCGACAGTCTTGCCATGGGAGTAAGCCGTATTTACTGGCTATGCGGTGCAACCATGGTTATCGGATTGCTGCTTGCACTTATCCTGCGTGAACAACCACTTCGCTTACGTGCCGGTTTATCTGACGCCATGGAAAAGAACGAACCAGCAACCGCGTAACTGCGACACACCCACGCTCTACGGTGTGAATGTCGATAGGGAAACCCTATTCATATTGGCTGTCTGGCCCAGTTGTCCGCCTCACTGTTCATAGGAACGAGGTCATATGTCTGTCATTCTCCGTGCCGCCACCGTTTGTCCCATTGTGGAAAAAATCGATTCGCTGCCTATAAACCAGCTCACCACCGAATCAGTGCGTCAAGCCCTTGGGGGCCTAGCTCAGATTGCGGCCTGGGTTGATTCGCAAAAACTTCTTCTCACAAGACGCCTTCAAGAGCTAGCCACCGCATCGCCATCTGTCGTTCCGGCACAGGTCATCGCATCAGCATGCGGGGTCACACGCAGCGAAGCGCAACGAGGCGTGGCACGGGTCTCTACGTTGGCTCTAGTTCCGCTGCTCGAAAGTGCACTCACCACCGGCACTGTTTCCGTTGCACATATCGATGCCGTGACGCAGGCCATGTCACACCTTTCCGAGCCTGAGAAGCAACAAGTTGCCATCCAAGGAAACTGGATCAATATGGTTGCCTCACATACCACACCCGATAATTTTGCCCGCGCTGTACGGCGCGCTGTGCAACAGGCTCACACAGACTCTGGGCTCACTCAACTTGAACAACAACGCCGTCGCACCTTCCTACGCCATTGGGTCGATCGTGATTCAGGCATGGTGTGTCTGCGCGGAGAATTTGACCCCGAATCTGGTTTGCAGATAGTGGGACGACTACACAATGCAGTGGAACGACTCTTCCGAGAAGGAACTGTTAACGGCGAGCCTCGATCTCCCGATCAACTTCGTGCCCTTAGTTTGTGTGCACTCGTCATTGATACCAATACAGATTCTGCAGCGCCCATCTCATCTGCATATGGTCGAGCCGACGTCAGCGTCATTATCGATCTCAAAACACTTCAATCTGGTGTACATAAACATTCGCTCGTCCATACGGGAACTGACATTGATGTTCCTATCGAAACTATTCGTCGTATTGCATGTGAAGCGAAAATAATTCCCATTGTTTTAGGAAATGACGGTGTCGTTCTTGATGTGGGTCGGTCGAGTCGTCTTGCAACACGACATCAGCGGCGAGCACTTGAATCCATGCACACAACATGTGCCATGCCCCACTGTCACATACCGGTCTCGCAATGCCAACCACATCACATTGCATTCTGGAATCTTGGTGGCACTACTGATATGGCTAACCTAATTCCTCTGTGCACCGAACATCACCGATGCGCCCATGAAGGAGGTTGGAAACTTTCACTCAATGCAGCTACTCGCGAACTCACTGTCCGTGAACCAGGCTCTGCTCGCGTTCGTACATCAATTCCCGAATCAGTCCGTGTCCATTCTTCGGGCTAACAAAACAATCTTCATATATTTTGGGTCGAATGGAATCATTGTCCACCTTGGGGTAGATACCGTGACTCAGTGTTCTCCTCTCAATCATTATCTCGTTGCCCAAAAAATACAGCGGTCAGTGAACTGGCAAAAATTGTGCACCGCGACGGTGGAGTTGTCGTCGAAGGATTATTGACACCGAATGAAACTCGCACACTGCATGATCAATTACAACCTCACGTGGAACGTCGCTCCCCTGGGTTTCGTGAAGATGCAGGAGACGATGAGTTTTATGGCCGTAAGACAGTTCGTATTCAAGGACTTGCAGCGAAGAGTCGTCAGTTCGTTGATTCAATTCTTCTCAATGAGATTCTGCTCGGTATAGCCGATGAAATTCTTTTGCCTAACTGCGGTAATTATTGGATGAGTCAAGCGGAAACTATTTACATTGCACCCGGTAACCCAGCTCAGGCGCTGCATCGTGATGACATCAATTGGTCGTTTGCAGCAAAACAAGGAATTGATCTTCAAATGTCTGCGCTCGTTGCGTTGGGTGATTATGACGCAGAAGTCGGTGCAACCATGGTGGTGCCGAGTAGCCACCGCGACGGATACAACAGCCCTATTGATGCATCATGCGCGCAGCCCGTAGAAATGAAGCCGGGTGACGCACTAATTTACTTGGGCAGTCTTGCTCATGGGGGTGGAGCTAACACAAGTTCTGACCGAGTTCGCAAGGCGTTGTACATCGGGTTCTTGTTGGGGTGGTTGACGCCAGAAGAAGCAGTGCCACTTGCTATTCCTTTAGAAATTGCACAAACACTTCCCACTGCAGCTCGAGCCTTGCTTGGGTTGTCTAGTCTTCGCGGCAATACCGCAACGCAAGGAATTGAGTCATTCGCTCAGTTGTGGCAACTTGACCGAGATCATCTCGATCAACTCGACGGTGCGTTCTTACAACAACACTGAAAATTACTGAGGTTCTGTAATCAAGATTGGGATGATGCGTGACGTTTTGGTTTTGTATTCGTTGTACTGAGGAAATACAGCAGCGGAACGTTCCCACCACACGTTGTATTCATCACCCTTTACTTCGCGAACAGTGACGCGGAATGGTGCTGGGCCATCTTGCACCAGAACTTCTGTAGGGTTCTCGATCAGGTTTGTATACCAATCAGGGTTTTCTGCAGCGCCACCGCGTGATGCAACGAGCGCATACGAACCTTCATGTTCAACACGCATCAGTGCGATCTTTCGAACATTTCCACTTTTAGCACCGCGCATGGTGACGATGATGACCGGGATGCCCGTCTTCATAAGAGTGTTTCCTACAGTACCGCCAGAGGTTTCATACTCATCGATTTGATTACGTACCCATTCGCTAGTGCTGGGGACGTATGTGCCTTCGAGGTGATTCATAGCGCAACCATAGCGTGAAATTAAGAAGCCTCTACAGCTCGTGGCGATACACGTTTGTTTCGCGGGCAACAAAGCCAATGCGTTGATACAAACGATTTGCGGCCTCACGAGAAGGCCGTGATGTCAGTTCAACCGTAATTGCACCACGATGTCGCGCTTCCAGAATCGCTGCTTGATTCAGTGCTTCACCAACACCATGTCCTCGAGCCGCAGAATCAACCACAACATCTTCTATCCACGCACGTACCCCGGTAGGAATGCGAAATGTTGCAAGAGTGAGTGACCCAACAATATGTTCGTCATGTCGAGCTATAAAGAGGACAGTCGATGGCGACGCAATGATCGCAGCTAGCTGCTCTTGGGTCGGTGGCTTATTCGAGGTTGACAGCTGTGGAATGAGACGGTTGAAGGCGTCAATCAATTCGGCATTAGCAATAGTGGCTTGTTCAACAACAACTGACATGCACCCACCTTGCCACATTTACCCCAGTAGTCAGGCGACATCGGCGAGTCGTTATTCTTCAGGCATGTCATCCACACATATTTCGCGAGTATTAGCAGGTGTTCTTGAACCAGTCACGGGGCAGGTGTATTTCTCGCCCGAGTGCCACAGCAACTACCAAAAATTGGGTTTCGGGGCGAGTCCACGAGAACTGAACGGAGTCATGGCGCCTGATGGGCCGGCATACTTCACTAGTCGTGGCTCAGTTATGGGGCAGGTACCAGGACATGTAGTCGCTGCCGCATTTTCAGTGTTCAAACCAGAAGTGGTGTTGCCATCTGTTGCATACGGTTGGACACTTACAGATGCAACAACAATCTGTGCTGCACGCGATGACGGCGCAATTGGGCAACTACATCGCATCATCGGTGAAAATCCAGAAGGCGCATCTCGTGCGCGAACATTACTTTCCCGTGCAACCGCAGTACTTCGTCCAGAAGGTCGCGCGCTGTTTGCTGGCATGAGTTCACTTGCGATGCCGGGTTCAGTTGTTGGAGATGTGTGGCGACTCGGTGACATGCTGCGTGAATACCGAGGAGACAGCCATACCGGGGCATGGATTAGTGCCGGATTCACCGCATGCGAAATAGGGGTGCTGAGCGAGTTGTTCTGGGGAATGCCCATCAAGACCTACAGCCGCAGCCGAGGATGGAACGAAACAGATTACGACGAAGCGACTGATCGCTTGTTACGAGACGGTCTCATTACAGATGACGGGACCCTCACCACAGAGGGCCGTGCCCAGCGTGAATTAGTAGAACAAAACACCGACAAACAAATGGAATGTGTAGTGCGTGCGCTTGGCTCTGACATCGACGAATTAATCGCCATTTTGAAGCCATGGGGGGCCTCAATTCGTGAGAAAAAGGGCTATCCAGCATCTGGCCCACATGATCTGGCCGATGCAGCCAATTAGTCAGTTCTCTGGCTGTTTTCGGCGATAGATTTTGAAGGAATGACGGCTTCAGATCACGTCCGCTGGTTATCGCAACCAACACTTCGCAGCCCTGCCGTCATCGCGGCATTTAGTGGCTGGAACGATGCGGCCGACGCCTCAAGTACAGCAGTGCGCACCCTCATTGATGCATGGAATGCTGAGCCTCTCGCTGAAATCGACCCTGAAGAATTCACCGACTTTGCGACAATTCGCCCATCTGTTCGTTTACTCGATGGAGTGAATCGCACCATTGTGTGGCCAAAGGTCAGTCTGTGGCATGCAAGCACGCCTGGCGCAGATGTCATTCTTGTACTTGGTCCAGAACCAAGTTTGAAATGGCGCTTGTTTACCGAACAGATCGTCAGTGTTGCTGCTCGTTTCGAAGCATCAATAGTGTTGTCGCTTGGCGCGTTACTTGCCGATGTTCCCCACTCTCGCGAAGTTCGTGTCATGGGTACTGCAAATGACCAACCCACTATTGACAGATTTGATCTACAACGTTCGCGATATGAAGGTCCAACCGGAATAGTTGGCGTCTTGCACGATGCATGTTCACAAGCATCTATCCCATCAGCATCGTTGTGGGCTGCCGTGCCTGCATATGCATCGCAGATACCTTCACCAAAGGCAGCAAGTGCTCTTATGGCACGCGCCGGGGAAATTATCGGTACACCTGCCCCACTTTCTGCGTTGCATAATTTTGTTGTTGCCTACGACAGCAAAGTCAATGAACTGATTGAAGACGACGACGACCTTCGTGAATATGTTGAACGTCTTGACTCTATGGGCGACGATATTTTCGAGCAAGAAGACTCACCGCAACTCGAATTCGAATTCGGCAATGATGATCAAGAAGATCCTGAGAACAACGCGCACTTGTTAGTCGACGAAGTCGAACAGTTTCTGCGCGATCAGGGTACGAACTAATTAACTAGTGTGATCGCCGCGCCACATATGTTCGCGCGGAGCATCAAACGTTGCCGGATTAATGTCGCCAGCAATCGCTGCAAAGGCCATGTCGCCCCACCATTGCGCACCAGCTGTTGGAGTGGGAAGTTCATCGGGCCCGAACCAGCCCACATCGCCTGTTTCCAATGGATGTCCTTGTAGTTCCCCGCCAGTTGCGCGCAGATGAAACAACAACATGTACATGCCGAATCGTGAGAAACCCATTCGCATGCCATCAACAACTCCGAGCAGTTGTAATGGCTCAGCAATAATGCCTGTTTCTTCTTCTACTTCTTTCATGGCTACTTCAGCTGGTGAATACCCAACGTCAGCCCATCCTGTGGGGTACAGCCATACTCCACTGTCTTTTCGTTGAACGAGAAGAATCTTTCCTTCTTCGTTTCCAACAATTGCTCCGATGGCAACTTTCGGAGTGACGTATCCGGGAATACCTTCACCAACAGATTCCATCCACTCTTGAACAAAATGATCTTGCTCGCGGCGCACCTCTAAGGCATCATCAGCTGCCACTTTGATATCTGCAGCGACTTTCAGTACTTCTTCGTACCGCTCTTTTTCGTACAAGCTCTGCGTGAAGCCCATTCCGGTGCGCGCAATAGCTGCAAGAGTTTCGCTCCATCGAATGAGATCTTTGGTGAAGTACTGCGGTTCTGCATCGCTCATGGATTTCACCTTACTGGGTAGAAGGACGACTACTTCTCGCCAAGGGAGTACAAAATAGCGCGAGAAATTTCGTTCTTATATGCCTCATCATTTATTCGGCCACCATTCGCTTCCCGCACATAAAAGGAGTCGACAACTTCATTTCCGAGGGTTAATACCCGCGCATGACGAATGTCGAGTCCACAATCAGCGATTGCTTTCGTAATGCGGTGCAATACTCCGACCATGTCCGGCGCTCGCACTTCGAGGAATGTGGCATTCGATGATGCGGAATCATCGAAACGAACTGTCGGTGCAGCTGGTGCAAGCGCAGACGTAGCACGACGAGGCCGAGCATTCGCTGCACGATCTGCAAGCCGCGAATCAAGTGCCAGTCGACCAGACAGTGCAAGTCGAAGATTTGTTTCAATCGGTTCCCAGTCAATGTCGCCGTGTTGGCTTGAGACACGAAACTCTGAGGCAGCCATTCCCTGCTCATCTGAATGTGCTTCAGCACCTAACACGTCCATGTTGTACAGAGACAGAACTCCGGCAACACGACTAAATGTTCCTGGCTTGTCAGGGCTTACAACTGTGACACGGTCTGGTTGTGTGCGGATTGCGATATCGCCAGCGGCCATTAGTTCCAGCACGGCTGCATCAGGGAAAAGCCGCCACATCACTTCTGTCATATCGCCACCACCCAATACATGTCGTGCGCGTTCAACTAAGAGCGCAACAAGTTCTGCTTTCCAATCACTCCACGCCGACGGGCCTGTAGCAAGAGAATCAGCTTGCGTCAGCGCATGTAACAGATCTAATACAACTGTTGATTGCAAGTGTCCAGAAACCAT
>JBAXUC010000090.1:0-5926 GCA_037129855.1 Actinomycetota bacterium
GGACAACTTGGTTTCGATATTGCAATTGGATCCTCCCAACGCTTCGGAGTGCCAATGGGCTTCGGTGGACCCCATGCTGCATTCATGGCGACCCGCGACGAACATGCGCGCGCACTACCAGGACGTTTGGTCGGTGTTAGTACCGACACAGAAGGTCGGCCAGCATTGCGATTGGCTCTGCAGACCCGCGAACAACACATTCGTCGCGAAAAAGCCACGAGCAATATCTGTACCGCTCAGGTGCTACTTGCGAACATGGCAGGAATGTACGGGATTTGGCATGGACCAGACGGGCTCAAAAGAATCGCGCACCGAGTTCATGCTCACGCACTGACGATCGCAGCGTCATTTACGCAGGCAGGATTTGCGGTTCGACATTCCGATTTCTTCGACACGGTGGCTTGCGACGTGGACGATGCAGCCTCGGTAGTTCAACGTGCACGTGACGCCGGTTTCAATATGCGCCTCGTCTCGGACACGACATTTTCTCTCAGCGTCGATGAAACAACCACGGAAGAAATAGTCCGTGATTTATTGAAATCACTAAATGTTTCAGTCGTAGAAGCGCTCATCGTCTCAAACGCCGAAACACTCTTCCGCACAGACACGTACATGAAGCAGGCTGTGTTTCACCGCTATCACACAGAACATGAGATGCTTCGATATCTTCGCGGGTTAGCGGACAAAGACCTGGCGCTTGATCGCACCATGATTCCACTCGGTTCCTGCACCATGAAGCTGAATTCAACGACCGAAATGGAACCTGTCACGTGGTCAGAGTTCTCCTCGCTCCACCCCTATGTGCCTGCTGACGAGTCTGTAGGAATCCGCACAGTACTTGCTGAACTAGAAGCAATGCTTGTCGAAATTACGGGATACGACGGAGTGAGTCTTCAACCAAACGCTGGAAGTCAAGGTGAGTTCGCTGGGCTTATGGCCATTCGCGCCTATCACCGTTCTCGTGGAGACATGACGCGAACAATCTGTCTTATTCCTTCTAGCGCTCATGGTACAAATGCTGCTAGCGCCGTGATGGCTGGCATGTCGGTAGTTGTCATTAATTGCGATGACAACGGAAATGTGGACGTAGCCGACTTAACCAACAAAGCTGATCTTGCCGGCGACAAGCTCGCAGCAATCATGGTGACGTATCCATCAACGCATGGTGTATTCGAGGAAGCAATTTCTGATATCTGCGACATCATCCATCAACATGGCGGACAGGTATACGTAGATGGAGCAAACCTCAACGCACTAGTTGGAACTGCACAACCAGGAAAATTTGGTGCAGATGTAAGTCACCTAAACCTTCATAAGACTTTCTGCATTCCCCATGGTGGCGGTGGACCAGGAGTTGGGCCAGTTGCTGTTCGCAGTCATCTCATACCGTTTCTTCCAAGTGACCCATTGTCGCCCTCATCGGGAATTGGTCCTGTGTCCGCTGCAAAGTTTGGTTCTGCAAGTATTTGCGCGATTCCATGGGTGTACATCTCGATGATGAGTGCAGATGGCTTACTACAAGCCACGGCAGATGCAATTTTGTCGGCCAATTACGTAGCGCGCCGACTGAATTCGTCCTACCCAGTTCTGTACACGGGCGCAAACGGCACCATCGCACATGAATGCATTCTTAACGTTGGTGAAGTGATTAAGGGCTCAGGACTATTGATCGATGATATTGCTAAGCGACTAATGGATTACGGGCTTCACGCCCCAACAATGAGTTTTCCTGTAGCCAATACCTTGATGGTTGAACCAACTGAAAGTGAGTCGCTTGCTGAAGTTGATCGATTCTGTGACGCAATGATCAGTATCCGTCACGAAATAGACATGGTTCTATCCGGCGCAATCACTGCTGAGGAGTCCGTTCTCCACCATGCACCTCACACGGTTGAGGATATTGCGGGAGATTGGAAACGTTCGTACAGCAGAGCTTCTGCGCTGTACCCACTCGCTCATCTCAGATCACGCAGCTATTACCCTTCAGTTTCTCGTATCGACGCAGCCTATGGAGATCGAAATCTGGTGTGTACCTGTGCTCCGATTGAGCAGTACGCCATCAGTCTGGAAAACGCTACGGTGGGTTCGTGAGCGAATCAGAGCCAAACACATCTACGAACCCTCTCGAACAGTTACTGGCACTTCTCGGAACACTCGATCCAATAGATCTAGCAGGCAAGGCAGTCGATGTCACCCGCAGGACAAGCGAATCATTATTGACAGTTCTAGAAAACTTTGCCTCGACAGTTGACAATCTTAATAAGACAACTTCTCGCATCAACAGTTTGCTCGACGAAGTGGAAGAGCCCTTGCGCCGCATCATGCCGCAGGTGGGCAATGCTATGAACGCAATGGCATCGATGGGTGAAGTTGCAGCACAACTCGGAGACCTGTCGAAGCGACTGGGACCGCTCACTACGTTGGCAGAAAATGCGGGAGGCTTATTTGGGTTTCGACCCAACAAACCGTCTTCGTCTTCTACTTCTTCTTCGCAACAAACGGAGTAGCAACAACTACTCCTTCGATGAGTGTTCCGCGCACATCCATCGACACGTAGTCCCCCACTGCCGTTGACGGTTTCACAAATGCCATCGCTACACAATGACCAAGAGTTGGGGAGAAATTTCCACTACTGATAGAGCCGATCTCATTGCCTGCAGAGTCCAGAACACGGGTCCCATCTCTTGCGGGGCGTCGGCCAGGTATCGAGATTCCGACCAAACGGCGAGACACGCCCTGCTCTTTTTCTGTCAACAAAGCTTCTCTGCCATGAAAGTTCGGCTTGTTCCACGCAACAACCCACTCAAGGCCAGCCTGCAAAGACGAGATCCCCTCACCAAGTTCATGACCGTGCAACGGCAATCCAGCCTCTAAACGAAGTGTGTCACGCGCGCCTAAACCAGCTGGAATTGCACCGGCTTCACACAACGCATTCCATACAACTGCAGCGCCGTCGCTCGGCACAGCAATTTCAATTCCGTCTTCACCCGTGTAACCGGTTCCAGCTACCACGCAGGAAAATCCACACACTTGAACTTCTTCAACAGTAAATCGTTTGACAGCAGCAGCTTCAACACAGACTTTCTCAACCACGACACGTGCCTCTGGGCCCTGCACAGCAATCACTGCACGCGTGGCTGTTGTGTCAGAGCCACCAATTGCCGCCAGAACCCGATCCGTATTGGAAGCATTCGGCATTACATCAAAGACATGATCACTAACCCACCACACAATGATGTCATCAAGCACACTGGCGTCATCTTTATCGAGCAAATGTGTGTACTGCGCCCGACCTGGAGCAATGCGTGACAAATCATTAGTGAGACAAGCCTGCAACTGATCGAATGCTGTCGGACCTTCTACCCGTACAGTTCCTAAATGCGAGACGTCAAAAATAACTGCACCTGTACGGCAGGCAGCATGTTCTGCCAGAGTCCCTGACGGATAAGCCAAGGGCATGTCCCAACCACCGAAGGGAACCATTTTCGCGTCAAGCAAGCGATGCTGTGCATCAAGCGGCGAAAACCGCACCTCTACACTGCCCGCGAAATTGCGATGTCGCCCAAGTCATTAATGGGATGTAGCAGCACAATCTGCTTATCGACTTGTTCACGCACCGAGTCCATCGGAAGAATATTCAAAACACCTTGCCCGTGTCGCAGGACGTCAATTAGCTCATCTCCATTGCACAAAACAACGGATGATCCGTCGATTACCAAATGAGCTGCAGAAATATCAGTCTCAATATGATCACGAAGATACGCAAAAACATCACGAATAGATTCCAAACGGATACCGGCATCAAGAAGTTGTTTAATTATGCGCAACTCGAGCAAATCTCGATATGTATAACGACGACGACTTCCACTCCCCGCGGCATCTGTACCTGACGGTCGTACCAGATCTGTACGAGCCCAATAATCAAGGCGACGATAGGTAATACCCACCACGTCTGCTGCCTGCGTTCCACTAAAAGTTTGAGTCATTGAAAGTCGATTCGTTTAGCCCTAGTTACGTTTCGGATTGGAAACTACGCGGGTGTAAGACGCTACGGCCAGAATGCCCATCTCGTCAAGATGTCAGGTATCGAAATCTTCTGGGGAAATATTCGCGATAAAATCCCTAAATTCGTCAATAATCCCTGTGTCTGCACGGGATTCATCCTCTTCGACAACCTCGCCAACCAGATCAATGAGCTCATCAAGAACAAATATGGGGCATGAGGCCCGCAATGCGATAGCAACCGCATCAGATGGCCGCGATGACACTGTCACCTCTGGACCGCCGTCAGGAGTGAGTACCAGATCAGCGTAATAGGTGCCATTTGATACATGAGTCAGAACAACGCGGCTTACTGAGACAGACACCCGCTCAAGAGCTAGTACGAAGAGATCATGTGTCAGTGGCCGAGGAGTTTGTTCATCGTCGAGTGCCGTCTTGATGGCTGCTGCTTCTGGCGCGCCAATAAAGATTTCAAATTGTCGACGTGGTGCATCCTCTTCACGCAATGTAACCACTGGAGTGTTTGAAATTCGATCAATTCGTACTCCACGTACCGACAGAGATTTCATATTTATTTCTGTTCCGTTAAGCGGGCGATGTCGCGCATCAACAATGAGTTACGCAACTCGCCACCAAGTTCCATGAACTCGGCAAGCATTTCAAGAGCTTCGTCGCGTGATGCCGGATTTCTCTGCCGCAGGAGCGGCAAAATTCTCTGTTCGAAAAGACTCAATTCACGATCAGCTGACGACTTCCAAGCGCGCAAGTGGCGGATGTCTATTCCCATTTCTTGGAAACGTCCAGCTGTCCGAGCGACAGAGGCTGAGTGGGCATCAAAAAAGGTTGTGTCTCCAACGTTATGCCCACTGACCAAGCCTGCAGCCTCTAAATCTTTCAAAAAGGCTGAATCTATGTGGACTTGTTCGAGAAGTTGATCGCGAGGAATTGATTCGGTTTTATCAGCGTGTTGCAACGCTACTTTTCTTTGCTGACGCTTTACGGAAGCAGGAACAATGGGATCCTGTTCAATTTGAGATGATTGGTCAATTACAGCTGGTCTCGGCATTGCTGCTCGCGCCGCAGGGTGACCAGATGTAGACACCAATTCACTGATATTGACAATATCTCGACTGATGTCATGGCTTTCATCATCCAGTCTGCCTTTGATCACACGCAACGGCAGGAAATTATTCTTCTGTTCTTGCAAAATGAATCGAAGACGTTCCACTTCAGCAGAAGTAAATTTTCGATAACCAGAAGGTGTTCTTTCCGGCACAATTAGGCCTTGGCTTTCGAGAAATCTGATCTTCGAGATAGTTACGTCGGGGAATTCTTCTAGAAGTTGGGCCAGCACTTCGCCAATAGATAGATAGTCACGTTCAATCATGATTTTTCATCCGGTCTTTCTAAAAAAACCAAATGGAACTTCCCTATTTGAATTTCGTCACCCTGCGTAAGTTCAATGAGGTCTACACGCTTCTGATTTACGTATGTTCCATTCAAGGAACCCACATCGCGAACGACGAAACTGTTGTCCTCGTGGGAAATCTCACAGTGCCGACGGGAAACAGTGATGTCATCAAGAGATATATCGGAATCGGCGTGGCGGCCGATATTGGTAACAGCAGCCGACAACACGAAATGGTTGCCCTCGTCTTCCCCGCCTCGAAGCACCAAGATTGCGGTGCCGCGAGCAATGTGAGACAAGGAAACCTGAACATCGTCTTGCGGGCCTGGAGCATCTTGGAGAGGATCTGTCTTAGCCAAGGTAATTGTGTGGTCTGACACAAGATCGAGAACAGTTCCGCACGCAGAGCAGAATGCAGACACTGGTGGATTCCGATGACCACACTGATTACAAAATACGTACGACATAAAGACTGTCTCTACTAGGCACCAATAAGTGCTGAGTACTGCTCCGGGC
>JBAXUC010000091.1:0-5880 GCA_037129855.1 Actinomycetota bacterium
GGTTGTGACGGATCTGTTTGTGCAACTTCGGTATCGAACAATCCGGTACCAACAACATCAATTGGAGTTGGCCGTGGCAAATTTTCAGCAGCCTGAACGAGAGCTTGTCCGAATTCACGCGGAGAAAATCTTTCTGATGCAGTTGGTCGTCCAGCATGTTCAAGCACTTGTGCCAACGCACCAAAATCTGCATTGACAGGTAGCAACTTGCCGGAACGATTTGCAAACGCTGCAGCGACAGTTTCTCCGGCAAACGGCACTTCACCTGTCATCGACTCGACAAGAATGAGTGCAAGCGAATATACGTCAGACGACGCACTGCGTGCTCCGCCCTCTGCCAATTCAGGAGCGCTGTACGTGGCTTGCTCGAGACCAAGAGCATCAAGCGGACGAAGCGGGGCTCCAAATCCGACAAGACGCACGCGACGGTCAAGACCAAAGACCAACCGAGATGGGCGCAGGTCGCTGTGGCTGATGCCCTGCTTTGCGGCCGCATCGAGGGCACGACAAATATCGATTCCGACAATCAAGGCCTGAGACGGGGTGAGGCGTCGGCCACGGTCAAGGAATTCACGTAGTGATCCACCGGCAAGGCGCTCGCCCACCACAAAGACGTACCGCTCTCCGTCGAGGGTGACCTCTCCATGGTCAAGTACCGACTCGATGCACGGGTGGCGAAGGCTAGAAGCGATATCGAACTGCTGCTCAAAGGCTGCAAGGGCGTCATCAGAAGTGGTGGACCCAAGAGCAGTGTCAATCAATTGGCTGAGCGCGACAATGCGCACAGAGATTGCTTCAAGCGACGACAAGTCAGTTGCGTCGTACTGCAGGGCTCCCGAAGACGAACCTGCGGACTCGAGACGCAGTTGATCGACTTGGTATCTCCCGGACAGCACTGTGCCTGGCATGTTCTGTGGCTCGCTCATGACCCATAGAACCTACCGTGTATGCCATGGAGAGGGGATTCGGAGCCTTTTTCAGAGAGAATAGAACCATGAAACGCCCGATAAATAAGGAAACCCTCATAGTGAGCGCCGGAGTGGCAATTGGCCTCTTTGTCATTATTTCTGGTTTTAACTCCGGCTCCACGGGCCGCGACGCCCAGCGCCTTCCCGACGTAATTGAACGCATGACACCAGGTCCTGGCGATCAGGTACTGCAACAGAGTCAAATTTTTGTTGACTTCATCGATGGGTACAACGCATCTCTCACCATCGACGGCATTGCTCTTGATACAACACGACTTGACGAGTTAACTGACAATGGAGCGACACCGAAACCCGGAGCACAAGTAGAAATTCCACCGACAGCTATTTACGACCCCGGCAACTTCACCATCAGTTTCTTGCCACAAGACGGCGCACCCATCACAACATTGATACAAGGCACGCATACGGCAACGGTGCTCTTTTGGAAAATAACTGAAGGGCCTGAAAAAGCTCGTTCATTTACGTGGGAGTTTGACTCGAACTAGTCCGGCAACTCGCCCGTCGCCAGCAAGATTTCAAATCCGGCTTCGTCAAGCACAGGAATACCCAGTTGCTCTGCTTTTGTAACTTTGCTTGCACCAGGTGATTCACCCAGCACGACAGCAAAAGTCTTTGCACTTACGCTTCCGGGGCTCTTTCCGCCACGACTCTTAATTGCCTCTTCTGCCCCGTCACGCGAATAACCAGCTAGCGAGCCCGTGACCACCACTGCCTTACCGATGAGCGTTTGAGGAAGTGTGCTGACTTCGACACGACCGAACTCAACACCAGCATCACGCAGTTTTTGGATAATCGTTGCGTTCTCTGAAATTGCGAACCACGACGTGATGGATGCAGCGATGACACCACCCACTCCGTCAACGGCAGACAAATTATCTGCGCTTGC
Source organism: Actinomycetota bacterium (assembly GCA_037129855.1). GTDB lineage: Bacteria > Actinomycetota > Acidimicrobiia > Acidimicrobiales > Ilumatobacteraceae > UBA2093. The sequence continues at coordinate 1,876 of JBAXUC010000091.1, forward strand.
AATTGCAATTGCATCGAGCGAACCGAATTGTGCCGCAAGTGATTCTGCGGCAGCTGGTCCGAGATTTTTTATACCAAGGGCTGTGAGCAATTTGGGCAATGGTCGCGACCGAGACGCCTGAATTGATGCAACAAGATTCTGTGCGCTGAGTTCTGCAAAACCTTCGAGGGTTAACAATTGTTCAACAGTTACTGAATACAAATCACCAACATCTGCAACAAGCCCAGCATCCGACAATGCAAACACCGTGCGGTCACCGAGGCCTTCAATATCCATTGCCCCACGTGATGCGAAGTACATAATGCGTTGGTCGCGTTGAAATGGACAATTTGGCTCAACACATCGCGTGTCAGCAACATCATCAAGTTTGACGAGTGTTGACTTCACTGGGCACGGACACAACGTTGGAAACACCCACGGTTGCGAGCCTTTGGGGCGTTTAGACAGCACTGGCCCCACCACCTCAGGGATCACGTCACCTGCTTTTCGCACCACAACGGTGTCGCCAGGGCGAACATCTTTGGCTGCCACCTGATCGCGGTTGTGCAATGTGGCCATACCCACTGTGGACCCCCCAACAAACACTGGCTCTAGCACTGCAAATGGAGTGGTGCGGCCCGTACGTCCGACCGATACTTGGATATCAAGGAGCAACGTGTGTTTTTCTTCAGGTGGAAACTTAAATGCAATTGCCCATCGTGGTGCACGCGATGTAAAACCTAATTGTTCCCGCTGACTGAGGTCATCAACTTTGATAACGACTCCATCTATTTCATACGTCAGATCGTGGCGACGGTCTTTCCATTCATGACAAAACTGCGTGACCGCTTCAATGGAATCAACAATGGTGATTGCTGGGTTGACCGGGAAACCAAGCGTGCGTAAAAAATCAAGCGTGTCGTGATGACTTGTGAATTCAGGACCACCAACAACTTCGCCTAATTGGTACGACCACAACGACATGTCACGCTTCGCGGTAACTGTTGGATCTTTTTGTCGCAAACTACCAGCACCAGCATTACGCGGATTTACAGGCACGGGAAGAGGAGCGCGACCATTACTAATTCGTTCAAGGTTTTCTGCTTCACGTTCTGCTTTGAGTTTTTCAAACGCTGCAATTGACATGAAAATTTCACCACGTACTTCAACTACTTCAGGTGCAGATGCAATGTGTTTCGGTAACGACGAGATGGTTGCCACGTTTGCGGTGACGTCTTCGCCCACTTTGCCGTCACCACGAGTAGCAGCTTGCACAAGTGAGCCGTTCTCGTACCGAATACTGATAGCAAGACCGTCAATTTTGAGCTCGCACACGTACCGGACCGCCTGATCGCCGAGCCCCTTTGCTACCCGATCACCCCATGCGCGCAATTCCGTTTCGTCCATGGCGTTATCAAGACTGGTCATAGGCACCCGGTGCACTACAGGATCAAACGTGGTTATGGCCAAAGAACCAACCGAAAACGTTGGCGATAAATCATCAACCAATTCGGGATGATCATTTTCAAGCTGACGTAATTCGATCACTAACTCATCGAATTCGGCGTCACTGATTTCAGGGTCGTCGTGTCCGTGATAACGGGCGTTGTGATACTGCACCTGCTCACGCAGTTCTTCTATGCGATTCTTTGGAGAAGGTGTGCGCGACATCACCTACAAACTACTAAAGGGGTACCGCACTGAGGTGGGCTATGAGCCAAGTGTCAGGCGAGACACTGTGGCTTGTTCGCCCACCTTCATGGACACATTGCGAACATGAGAAAACACTCGTTCCGCGACGCCATCAGTGTGTGAGCCAAGTCCACAGGCTGGAGTGATGTAGCTCATCCGGCGAACAAGCAGCGGGTCAACACCGGCTTTGACTAATGCACACATGACTTCCATGAGAGATTTCCAAGGACGCTCAGCACTGATTGCAATAGGCCCATCCGTGCGTACAGCACCCCACGCAATGCGGCCGCCGTGATCAAGATGATCTGAAATGCGGCTTGCTGCCACCAACATCTCCCCCATTTCTTCGGCACGTGAAGGCGACGGCACGGGGACAGACAAAACATTTGCGCCAGTTGCAAGCATTGCGCCCCAGTCTGTTCTGCCACAACAATGCAGACCACTGATATTGCCACTTGTTACTGCGGCCAATGCGCCGGAAATGTAATCGATAACTTCTTCTGTCGAGATGGAAAACCCAGGTTCCAGCGCTTCGGACATTGATGGTTCATCAAGCATGATGATCTGAGTGACGCCGTTGCAAACACGAGCAACTTCTTCTTGCAAAGCACTGACATGCGAACGCACTGCTTGAAGTGCAAGTGGAAATGCAATTCGAGGCTCAAGCCCAATACGTACTAGCGCAATACCCAACGTCACTGGTCCGACGAATTGCCATTTCACTGTGTGTATGCCGGGATTGCGAACAGGAAAAGTTTCGAGGAACGCAAGGAATGATCCGTACGCATCGGAATTCAAATCAGTCGTAATAAATTGATCAATGTCGAGCGATGACACGTCAACGCTGATGCCGCCGTACTGACCAACAGAGACACCTTCAATACCTACAAGTGCCTGGGCAATCATTCCCTCTGCCGGAGACCGTCGAGGAAGGGACGGAATAGTCACAACGTCGGTCGAGCGCCATACAAAATCAAGCGCAGCCGACACACTGCGGTGCGGCAAACTGCCAACGCCGAAGGTGGCGCCGGGACGCGGTGAACGGCTGTTGTCTAAATTCACCTGTCCTCCGATGGCATGCGAGCAGAAAAGCTCGTACCCATTGGTATCAGTAGTGCTTACTGGGAAACGAATCGGAAAATTCTCCTCACGGAGCACCCGCAGGCAAGGCTAGAGATATGGCTCAACACCCTCAACTTCGCCCAGAGCGCATTGTGGTGTCGGTAGTTCTGTTGGCGTGGGTGGCACTTGCCTTGTCATCACCCTGGCAGACCATTGCTGACGATGCATCTCGTTCAGTGGCATGGGTCGTTCTTGCGTGGGGTTGGTTCTTGTGGACAGGTGTCGGAGCTTCACTGCTTGTGCCATCACCAATGTCTCTCACCATCGTGCGCATAGTGGTCCCGTTATCTGTTGTCGTGTCTGTTCTTGCGAGCCAGCCGCTTGCAGTTTTCTGTTCTGTTGTTGCACTCATTGTGTGTGCATCGCCGGTGTTCGTGGACGCCATGGTGCAAGGTGGCGCTTATGGCGACGAGACACGCTTTGCACTGCGCACGCCGCTTCCCTATGTTGTGCCTGCAGTTGTTGCCTGGCTGCTGTACACCGCAGCACTTATTGGTGGAAGCCTTCTTCTTGCCGCACATCAATACATAGTTGGGGCAGTTCTCGTAGCCATTGGAATCCTTTTGTCACGAACTATTCCACGACGACTGCACCGTCTTGCCCGCAGATGGCTAGTTCTGGTTCCCGTTGGCATCGTGGTGCATGATCATTTGGTGTTACACGAAACGATCATGGCACATACAGGGAAAATATTGTCAGTTACTCGTACGTCTGATGTCGGCGAAGCAGCTGACCTAACAGGCGGAGTTGTCGGCGATCGCATCACTATCGCGTTAACAGAAGCTGACAAAGTAGTTCTGTCAGCAATTACTGCAAAAGCACTAGGCACAACAGAAGCGTTACACGTGAAGATGTTCTGTATTGCTCCACGCAGGCTAAATGCTGCGCTTTCAGCAATTACTCAGTAACTATTCCGCCGCCAAGTACGACCATGTCGGTGGAATCGTAAAAGACCACTGTTTGTCCCGGTGAAATACGGCGAGTTGGTCGCGACCAAGCAATAACAGCACTATCGCCGGTGACCCTGAGAGTGCCAGCAGAACGTTCACCGTGAGCACTTCCCTGCACAAGAATTTCACGAGATGAAATTGTGGACACATCAGTTGAATACGGCCATGACAATGTGCCAATGGATGTATGGGAAATAAACAATTCAGATTCATCACCAACAACAACACGGCGCAATGGCACATCAACTGCAACCACATATCG
>JBAXUC010000092.1:0-5807 GCA_037129855.1 Actinomycetota bacterium
AGGTGCACTCGCATGCACAGCACAGATTCATCCTGATGACGCTGCACGTCTCGGAGTCATCACCGGTTCGCCTCTGCGCATCGCAAGTCGTGTCGGCGAGATTGTTGTGCCAGCTGAGGTCACCGACTCAGTGCGTCCAGGTGTTGTCAGCGTTCCGCACGGGTGGGGCCACGGAGTTCCAGGGACACAGATGGCCGTTGCCTCTGAAAAAGCTGGTGTGAACTCCAATATTCTTACCGATGATCAGTTCCTGGATCCGTTGTCTGGTAACGCAATTCTCAGTGGAATCCCCGTGACAGTCGAATTGGTGCCTGCGTAGCCGACTTTGTCCACAGGGCAGGCCAGTTTGTACACAGAAAGCCCACAGCGTCATCCCCTGAAAAATAGGGGCTTTCCCCAGAAAGAATGGGAAATTCACACCCCTGTCCACTTCCAATCCACAGGGCAATGCCCGTAGGTTCAAAGGGTGGTCGGTGGCGGCGATTCACGGGCGGATGAGGGTCATATCACACGATGTGGCTCAGGGATCTTTGGGTTTCGGACCTTCTCGTGAGCGCCGCAACCGTTCTGCAGCAAGGTTTTTCCCGAGGGTCATTGACAAGGGGGTAACTACAGTGCTGTAATCTCACCACTGCTTGTAGCAAAACTGCTTGTGGGAGGGGGTCACCCACAACATCTAGTGGTGTGGGCTATTCTCAACAGACTTCAACTTTCGAACAATTACATACACTTAGGGGTAGCCATGTCACTTGCACCAGATCGACTTTCAATCGGAATCGGACGATTTTTCACCACGCCCGGAGTGCATCCATATGACGAAGTGGCATGGGAAGTGCGTGACTCACGTATTACCAACTGGCGTGACGGAACTGTTGCATTCGAGCAGTTGGGTGTTGAATTCCCGATGGATTGGTCGTTGAACTCAACCAACATCGTTACCCAGAAGTATTTCCGCGGAACACCTGACACACCAGAGCGCGAGCACTCAGTTCGCCAAGTCATCGACCGCGTTGCAGACACCATCTCCACATGGGGAATCGAAGGCGGCTATTTCGCAGATCAAGAAGAAGCAGAAGCATTCCGTGCAGAGCTGAAATTCATCCTTGTTACACAGCGCGCAGCGTTCAACAGCCCCGTCTGGTTCAACATCGGCGTTAAGGGCGTCCCACAACAGGCAAGCGCATGCTTCATCCTTGCTGTCGAGGACAAGATGTCAGCCATCCTCAACTGGTATCGCGAAGAAGGAACAATCTTCAAGGGTGGTTCTGGTTCAGGAATCAACTTGTCAAAGATTCGTTCAAGTGTTGAACACCTCGAAGGTGGCGGCACAGCATCTGGCCCAGTGTCATTCATGCGGGGAGCTGATGCGTCTGCCGGAACTATCAAGTCAGGCGGCAAAACTCGTCGCGCCGCAAAGATGGTTATCTTGAACGCCGATCACCCAGACGTTGAAGAATTCATCTGGTGCAAAGTGAAAGAAGAGCGCAAGGCTCGTGTTCTTCGTGATGCTGGTTTCGACATGGACCTTGATGGTGCCGATTCCTTCAGTGTTCAGTACCAAAATGCAAACAACTCAGTACGTGTTACCGATGAGTTCATGCATGCAGTTAAAGAAGATCGTGATTGGAACTTCAATGCAGTTACAGACGGCACTCCGGTTCGCACCATCCGTGCACGTGACTTGTGGCGCCAAATTGCAGAGGCTTCATGGGAATGCGCAGACCCAGGTCTTCAGTTCGACACCACCATCAACAAGTGGCACACAGCAACTGCGACAGGTCGTATCAACGGCTCAAACCCATGTTCTGAATACATGCACATCGACAACTCGGCTTGCAACTTGTCATCGTTGAACTTGTTGAAGTTCCTTGATGACAACGACCGCTTCGACGTTGAGGCCTACCGCCACGCAATCGAAGTCATGTTCACCGCGCAGGAAATCCTTGTCGGCCGTGCTGACTACCCAACAGAAATGATTGGCGAAAATAGCCGTAAGTTCCGTCAGCTTGGTCTTGGTTATGCAAACCTCGGCGCATTGCTGATGGCTCTTGGTATGGCATACGACTCCGATGGTGGTCGTGCATGGGCAGCAGCTCTTACATCACTCATGACTGGTCATGCGTATGCAACAAGTGCTCGTACGGCAAGCCGTATGGGGCCATTCTCCGGCTTTGCTGAGAACGAAAAGTACATGTTGAACGTATTGCACATGCATCGTGATGCGCACGGTGAAATCTTGAACATGTCCGATGTACAAGATGATCTTTTGTATGCAGGTATGGAGTCATGGGATGCAGCTGTTCGCGATGGCGAAGAGTACGGCGTTCGTAACTCACAAGCCACTGTGCTTGCACCAACCGGCACAATCGGCCTCATGATGGACTGCGACACCACTGGTGTCGAGCCAGACCTTGGTCTTGTGAAGTTCAAGAAGATGGTTGGTGGTGGCTCAATGAGCATCGTGAACCAAACCATTCCTCGCGCGCTTCGCCGCTTGGGTTACAACTCTAAGCAAGTAGACGACATCGTTGCGTACATCGATGTGAACAAGTCAATCTTGGGCGCTCCACACATCGAGTCAAGCCACCTCAACGTGTTTGCGTGCTCTATGGGTGACAACACAATCCATTACGAAGGCCACGTGCGCATGATGGGTGCTGTGCAGCCATTCTTGTCTGGTGCAATTTCAAAGACCGTCAACATGCCTGAAGAGGCGACAGTTGAAGACATTGAAAAGTTGCACATGTTGTCATGGGAATTGGGCATCAAGGCAGTAGCTATCTACCGCGACAACTGCAAGGTGGGCCAGCCACTTAGCACCGCTAAGAAAGATGATGATTCAACAGATGTTGAAAAGGCAGATGCAGTCACCACCATTATCGAGCGTGTTGTAGAAAAGATCGTTACTCAGCCAGTACGTCAGAAGTTGCCACGTTCACGTCGTGGTCGCACATTCGAGTTCCGTGTTGCTGACTGTAAGGGTTTTGCAAACATCGGTGAATACGACGATGGTCGCCCTGGCGAACTGTTCCTCACAGTGTCAAAGCAGGGCTCAACCTTGTCAGGCATCATGGATGCGTTTGCAAAGTCCATCTCGTATGGCCTTCAGTACGGCGTTCCAATGCGTGCATTCGTTGAAGCATTCACCAACATGCGCTTCGAACCTGCAGGTATGACAGATGATCCAGACATTCGTATGGCTTCATCAATTATGGACTACTTGTTCCGTCGCTTGGCACTTGAATACATGACATACGACGAGCGTGCCGAACTTGGCATCTTCAGCCGTGATGAGCGCATTCAGCCAACACTTCCTGGTGTTGAAGAATCAGTAATCGAAACCACCAACGGCACTGAAATTGCAACTGATCCAAAGTCAGTCCAGTCAGTTTCAGAGTTGGTGACACAAATCGAGATGGGAATCGCTCCAACAGCGCCACTGTCTGATCATTCAAACCCCTATGGAATTGCTCGTCATAGTGATGCACCAATGTGCATGATGTGTGGCGTCCAGATGCAGCGCGCCGGTTCATGCCACGCGTGCCCATCATGCGGTTCCACCAGCGGCTGTAGCTGATCAAATGTGACACGATGGGTACTCCCGAAAGAAGAGACCCATCGTGACTCGCAGCTTTGATACATCAGATACAAACGTCGTTACCATCCCTGGTGGTCAACGCGTCCATAAGTGGCATGCAGCCCAAAACGAAGTTGTGCGAGCAGATTTCTATGAAGTGCGGTCGGGTGTCTGGTGCTTGGTGGGCAATGGTCTGTCAAACCAGACATTCATCGAAGCACCAGAAGGAATCATTGCAGTTGACACGGGAGAATCAATTGAAGAGATGCGCGAAGCGTTGCGCAGACTGCGTGAATTCACGTCAGCACCCATTGCTGCAGTTATCTACACGCACTTCCATTACGTAGAAGGCACGAAAGCAATTCTTGACGAAGGAAACCATGCGTCGCCACTGCCAATTTACGGGCATGAAAAAATTGCGTTTAACAAAGCGCGCACCTTGGGTGAAATCTCGCCCGCATATGCGCGTGGGTTGGTTGAGCAATTTGCAATTGTGATGCCCACTGAGGGCCCTGATGCAATAGTGAATGTGGGACTTGGTCTCTTCTACAAGAACCCTGTACATGCACCGTTTACTCCAGGACATATTCCTGTCACTGAAGTACTGAAGGAAAAGGGCTCCATCGCTGTTGCTGGCCTTCCTGTTCAGTACCAGTATTCGCCAAGCGATTCAGATGATTCGATCAACTTTTATTTCCCATCAATTGGCACATGCGTGCACAACTCGGTGTGGCCAGTGCTATTCAATGTGTATGCAATTCGTGGCGAGGAATATCGTGACCCTCGAGTATTGATTCCGGGAATCGACAACATCATCAAGTGGGCGCCTGAATATTTGGTCGCTACACACGGGCCAGCACTCGTGGGCCAGGACAATATTTGTGAGAAGTCAACTCGATATCGCGACTCAATTCAGTTCATGTGGGATCAATCAGTTCGTGGCATCAATAAGGGATGGACAGCCGACGAACTATCTTCGCGCATCACATTGCCAGAAATGTACGACGTGGACTACCTCACGAGTGAGCGGTACGGAGTAACCGAACACCACTTACGCCAGATCTTCATGGGTCTGCGCGGATGGTTTGACGGTGATGAAGCAAAGTTGTTCCCCGAAGAGCCACAGTCTCGATACGAGAAATTGATTGCTGGTTTTGGTGGACGTGCTGCTGTTGCAACGCAGTGTGCTGCAGCCCTTGCGGCCGATGATATTCGCTGGGCCACAGAGCTTGGAACGTGGCTTGCCAAGTCTGAGGGTGCAACACAAGACGAGCGCAACCTATTGGCATCGTGTCTTCGCGTGATTGCAGAGCGCACACCAGCTGCCAACATTCGCAACTGGGCAATCACTCGTGCTCGTCATCTTGATGGCTCGTTCCCGATGGACCGCTTCATGAAGCACGGCTTTAATCCGAAATTCCTTGGTGAAGCATCTGTAGTGGGTCTTATTCATACATTGCGCGTCATTGTGGACCCCGACAAGATTGCTGGCATTAATCACCACATCGCATTTGTTGTTGGTGATGAAACTGCCGGCTTGCATGTTCGAAATTCAGTAGCAGTGCCAACAGACGGTTGGGGAGCCACGACCATGGTGAAGATGTCACGTGCGACGTTGTTAGTTCTTCTATCTGAACGGTCCACATGGAGCAAGGAACTTGCCGACGGCGCCATTGTTATCTCGGGTGATGCTGCAATTGTTGATCGTGTTCGCGGAGCATTCGACAATAAGGGTTTTGCTGGCTGAGATGACATCGTCTCTGCCACAACCCACGGCGCCTTTTGAAGGAACGCAGGGGTACATAGTCGCGGATTCAACTCCGAGTCCGTTAACAATTACGAAAGCACCGAAAGGTGCTCCGAATATCGTGCTGATTCTTTTGGATGATGTTGGTTTCGGCACGTGCGGAACTTTTGGTGGGCCAGTGCCCACTCCAGCTCTTGACCGAGTCGCGAAAAACGGGTTGCGCTTCAATCAATTTCATACGACTGCACTGTGTTCACCAACGCGCGCAGCAATGTTGACGGGGCGTAATCACCACACAGTGCACATGGGAGGCATTCCTGAAGGTGCAAACGTCTTTCCTGGCTACGACAGTATTATTCCGAAGGAAGCAGCAAGCGTTGCTGAGATTTTGAAGCAGTCGGGTTATTCCACTGGAGCATTCGGCAAGTGGCACTTAGCGCCGATGTGGGAGCAAACACTTGCGGGCCCATTTGATCGTTGGCC
>JBAXUC010000093.1:0-5763 GCA_037129855.1 Actinomycetota bacterium
TTTCGGTTTGCTCGTGGTTCTAGATGTGTAGTTCATCGTTGCGCCGGGCTCTTGACCTTCGGGGATATCTGGCTCTGCAGCTGATGCTGCTGCCATCAATTCATCAGCCGATTCCATTCCGTCAAGTGCTGGCCCATCGAAAACAAGAACAGTCTCAACCTTAGGAATGTTCGCGCGAACCCGCTCAAAAGTGGAGGCAAATTCAGCGTCAACATACACAATCGAAGCATCGCTATGGTCTGTCACGTATGCAGTCTCGTCGTCTGACAGTCGGTAGTTGAGAGGAACTGCCGTGACCCCAAGCTTGCGCGCAGCATTCATCATGACCACAATGCCGATTGAGTTTTGGCCACACCACACCACCTTCGAATCTGGTGCACGAACCCCAAGCGCGATAAGCACATGGGCTAGACGGTTTGCTCTGTCATTTAACTCGGACCACGTAATGACAAGAGGCTCTTGACCTGGCCGATGGTCGATCACCGCAGGCTTATGTGGCTGGGTCTGGGCGAAAGTCGTTAAAAAATCAAGCATGTATGTATTAGTAGCAGATTTTTACACCCTCCCTTGACAGGCATTACCTAGTTTTGGTTCCACGCATGACACACTGTGTGCGTGTTTAATAACGCTTTTTCAGACATAGATAAACGCAAGTGGTTTGACAGAATGCATCCCCAGACTCTCGGAATTGCTACGTGGTTGCTGTACCTCGACGGAGTCTTTGCCACGCTGGGCTTTCTTGACAAATCAAATGAGTTTGGATTCTTGCGCGTCATCAGTCCCGTGACTGGACTACTTGGACTTGTGTCGTGTCTCTGCTTCTTCGGTAGTGGCTTTCTCATGGCTAATGGCAAATTGCTTGGCTGGTGCCTCGGTATTGCAGCATCTTTCAGTCCATTGTCAGCCCGATTCATTATTTCTATCCACCAACAGAACCTCGGATACACGATTTCTCTCGTTAATCGCATCACAGGCGGCGACACCGTGGGATTCATGTTCGAAGCTGCCCTCGTTGTGCTCTTGCTACACCCGATGAGTCGTTCATACGCCCGTACGTGGCTGCGTTAAACCCGATGCACTCATGTGTGCCACACTTTGACAATGGCAACACGACATATTGAATCAATCGACGCCCTCAAGGGACTTATTGGCGAACATCTCGGTTATTCCGAGTACATGACCATCTCGCAGGAGCGAGTCAACCAGTTTGCAGAAGCAACTGGCGATTTCCAGTGGATTCATATTGATGTTGAAAAGGCAAAGGCTGGCCCTTTCGGTGGCCCCATTGCCCATGGATATCTCACACTGTCGCTTGGTCCAGTATTTCTCCCTCAGATTTTCTCTGTTGGCGGAATTTCCATGGGAGTCAACTACGGCGCTAACAAAGTTCGCTTCGTATCGCCTGTTCCGGTTGGCGCTGAATTGCGCGCCGGCATCAAAGTCCTCGCAGTGGAATACACGCCTGGCGGCGCACGAGTCACTCTCGAGACCACATTTGAATGCAAAGGTGCTGCAAAGCCCTCATGTGTGGCAGAAGTTATCTTCCAATACTTCTTCTAATGTGAGATCACCTCAACGAAAGTTGGGAATGACTTTTTTAGCAAATAGCTCAAGCGTCTCTGTCGACGGATAGTCAGAGCACCATGGGATAAACCCTGTGCAACCTGCATCGAGATAACGCTGAATCTTTTCACTGACCTGGTCAGGGGTTCCTACAAGAGCTTCATTGCGCCATTCGGCTGCATCTTTGCCCCACACATTCAAACTGCCCGCTTGTATTATCTCTTCTTCTGTCTCGCGAATAAACACTTCACTCGAGATTGTTTTACGGATCGAATCTTCATCGCGACCAACAACGTTGCAATGCTTTTGCAAAATGGCACGCTTCTTAATGAACTCATCAACTGAGCTTCCGAAGTTTGCAACATCGGCATGTTCAGCAACCACTCGCAAGGTGAGTTGCTCACCACCGCCGCCAATCCACACTGGCGGATTCGGCTTTTGCAAGGGCTTCGGATCACAGTTTGCTCGTTGCATTTTATAGTACTTGCCGTCGAACGTGGTTTCTTCTTGAGTCCACATTGACTTGACGATTTCAACGGTCTCACGCAACATCCCAATACGGTCTGATGGTTTTGCAAACTCATAGCCATAGCCCTTGTATTCGCTTTCGTACCAGCCTGCACCAATTCCCCAATCAAGACGTCCACCAGAGATCACATCAACTGTCGAAGTGATTTTCGCCAGTAACCCAGGATTGCGATAGCTGTTGCATCCCACCATCTGACCGAGACGAATTCGCGATGTCAGTTGACTAATGGCTGCGATAGTTGTCCAACATTCAAACACGGCTTCTTGCGCTGGTTTCGGCACGTTATGGAAATGGTCGTACACCCAAATTGAGTCGTAACCAAGATTCTCAGCAAGCACAGCAATGTCGACAGCTGTCTTCCATTGCTCGGCAGCACCTGAGATGCCAGCAAGTTCCATTTTCCATCCCTGCGGAATGAAGACTCCAAATATTGGTGAGTGGGATTCGTTCGACATAGTCCCTCCTTGTGTCATGAGGTTATCGTTCAACAATGTCGCAATTCCCACCAGCCATCATCGGCATCGCAGAAATTCATGAAGCAATCGCCGCCACTCGGCCAGATGATGAATGCATCATCTTTCGCGACAAGCGCCTCACCTGGTCAGATGTAACGACACGCACACGTCAATTAGCCAACTACTTTGGCTCACAAGGCCTCGGATGCAAGACCGTGCGAGAGAAGTTGAACGGCTGGGAATCGGGACAAGATCATGTCGCAATTTATTTGCACAATGGAAACGAATACCTCGAGACAATGCTTGGTGCCTTTAAGGCTCGTGTTGCACCTTTTAATGTCAACTACCGCTATGTGGCTGAAGAGTTGCAGTACTTGTTACAAGACTCAAATGCTGCGGCGTGTGTCATTCATTCCCGCTTTGCACCATTACTCGCGGAAATCCGCGCTGAACTGCCGAACCTGCGCGTCATATTGCAGGTACCCGACGTATCAGATAATCCATTGATGGACGGAGCAGTTTGGTACGAAGAGGCCCTCAGTCGCTCGTCTACTGACAAACCCTCAGGTGGATACCACGGCGATGATCTCTACATTCTGTACACAGGAGGCACAACGGGCATGCCGAAAGGCGTCTTATGGCGTAATGCCGATGCTGTCGTTGAATGCTTTGGAGGCTCGAAGACCTCGCGCACCGTCGAGGAGTTCGTTACTGAAGCAGCGGGAAACTTTCGTGCACTCCCTAGCCCACCGTTCATGCACGGAGCAGGTCATTGGATTGCGATGCGCACATGGCTTGCCGGTGGCACCATCATCGTTCAATCGCAACCAGATCGACTCGACGCTGACGACATCTGGGGGCTCATCGAAAAAGAGAAGGCCAACTTCCTGCTGATTGTCGGAGACGCCTTTGCTCGACCGCTACTTGACGGCCTAGCTACTTCGACACGCGACTTGTCATCGCTTCTTTCCATTTTGTCCGGCGGGGCGCCATTGTCTGCTCACCTCAAGGTTGAATTCCATCAGTATTTGCCTTCGGTGATGTTGGTCGATGGACTCGGATCGTCTGAAGCAGGCGGGCAATTGTCTCAAGTTGCAAGCGGAGATAGTTCAACAACTGGCACTTTTCCATTAACGCCACAGAATCATATTTTGTCTGAAGACCTCACCGGTGAGTTGCAGGCAGGACACGAAGGTCTTGGTTGGCTTGCAAAAAGTGGGCGACTTGCCCTTGGCTATCTCAACGACGAAGTAAAAACAAAGAAGACATACCCCATCGTCGATGGGGTTCGATATGTGGTGCCTGGCGACAGAGCGCGCTTAACGGCTGACATGATGATTGAAGTACACGGACGCGACTCTGTCACCATCAACTCCGGCGGAGAAAAGATTTTCGCAGAAGAAGTAGAAGCAGCAGTCAAAGCACACCCCGATGTGTATGACTGTGTCGTCACAGGACGACCGAGCGAGCGATGGGGAAATGAAGTCGTTGCAGTTGTGCGCCTCAAAGCCGGTGCAAACACCACCGAGGCATCACTTCTCGAAGTAGCTCAGAAGTACATCGCTCGGTTCAAACTGCCGAAACAGTTTGTGTTTGTAGAAACAGTCGTCAGATCACCAGCCGGCAAGGCCGACTACAGATGGGCCAAACAGATCGCTATTGATGCCGCAAACTAGAGCGGCAAGTTGCCGGTCGCACCGCGAGTGCTTCCCGTATCTGTGAATGACTTAATAGTGATTTCAGCGATACGCATTTGATGAATTTCATCTGCACCATCAGCAAATCGCGCCCAGCGTGCATTCTGCATCATGCCTGCCAACGGAGTGTCAGTTGAATAACCGAGCGCCCCGTGAACCTGAATAGCTCTGTCGATAATTCGGTTCAAGCTATTCGCTACAAAATGCTTCGACATTGATACTTCCTGACGGAAATCCTCGCCTGCATCAATCTTTGACGCAGCATGAAGAATCATCAACTTGCACTGGTAGATCTCCATTGCAGAGTCTGCAATAAGCCACTGAATTCCTTGCTTTTCTGCAAGGAGAGAACCGTGTGAATACCGATCAAGCGAACGCGCAACCATCATGTCAAGTGCTGTTTCGGCTTGAGCAACCCATCGCATGCAATGAGCCAAGCGAGCTGGCCCGAGACGATACTGACCAAGACGGTGACCATTTCCTCTGCCACCAAGAATCTGAGAGTCATGTACTCGAAGATCATCGATAACGATCTCTGAGTGACCAGTTGCGCCATGCATGGTTTCAATTTCGCGAACATCGTTCCATCCCTGTGAGGGAAGGTCAATGATGAATGCCGTATTTGCTCCTCGAGACCCTGGCGGAACATCCATCTCGGTACGAGCGATGAGAATTGCAAACTTTGCACGACGCGCACCAGAAATAAACCACTTGTGACCATTGAGAATCCATTCGTCGCCATCTTTGATTCCATTTGTACGAATCAAAGTCGGATCAGATCCGGCCACTTCAGGTTCAGTCATCGCGAAACACGACGACGACACACCATTGAGAAGGGGCTTTAAATATTTTTCCTTCTGCTCATCGGTAGCCCAATGAAGCAACGTATGCATATTCCCTTCGTCAGGGGCTGAACAGTTGAAGACCCATGGCCCAACGCGAGTCTTTGCCGATTCTGCCTGCACCATTGCTAATGCAACGTGACCAAGGCCCATGCCGCCCCATTCTTTTGGCATGTGAGGAAGCCAGAGTCCTGCTTCCACTGCTTTCTTTCGAAGGATGATCAATTCGCGAACATACTCGCTGTGCTTTTCCGGCGCCAGGTCATCGCGATGACCGAATGGCTCCATGGCTGGCTTGATGACATTGTCGACACAGTCACGCACGCGGTTACGAATCTCTTCATGCTCGGGGGCAAGGGTAAAATCAATCATGAGGGGTCCTCCCTGTGGACTCAGTGATAGTCCATTCTGCTGTGCCGTGACCAAAATCGGCGAGTCGTACTTTGGTGTCGTCCCCTGCCACCCATAGCCTTGCACTGTGAACCCATCAGAACCCCAGACACCGTCCTCCTGGGATACCTCTTCATTGCCGCAGGGCGAAGACAAGTCTCAGATGGTTCGCAAAATGTTTGATGCCATCGCTCCGCGCTATGACCTTGTCAATCGCATCATGACCTTTCGCTTAGACACTCGGTGGCGACGCAGAGCAGTACGAGATCTTGCCCTACCAGCCAAAT
>JBAXUC010000094.1:0-5727 GCA_037129855.1 Actinomycetota bacterium
CGCCTTCAACAAAGACCGCGTTGTATGAATCACGCACACTTGCGAGTGGGTGAGCAACAGGAACCATGGCCGGGTGCACGCGCACCGCAACTGGATCTGACTGATTTTCTTGTTCTGCGATGGCAAGCAACTTCACTACATAACCAAGTCGCTTTGCAATCGCAATATCTGCAGCAGTAATGCCACTAATACCTTCGTGATACACATCGCCAGCAACAATGCGGGCGCCAAAAGCGATGCTTGCAATAATCGCTGCTTTTGCTCCAGCATCGAAACCTTCAACATCTGCTGTTGGGTCACGCTCTGCAAAACCAAGTCGTTGCGCTTCACTAAGTGCTGCTGAATAATCAGCGCCGTCTTCTGTCATCTTCGTGAGAATGAAATTTGTTGTGCCGTTAACGATTCCCATTACACGAGTAATGGGTTCACCACGCAATGATTCACGCAATGCACGAATCAGTGGGATACCACCAGCAACTGCCGCTTCAAACAGCAGGTCAACACCAGCAGCGTCAGACTGTGCCCATAGTTCATGACCAACATTGGCAAGCAATTCTTTGTTCGCTGTCACCACGGGTTTGCCATTTGCAATCGCTGTCGAAATAAGTTCGCGCGCTGGCTCGATGCCACCGATTACTTCAACGATCAGATCAATTGATGGGTCGGCAACTACGGCGTGGGCATCGCGTGTCAGAACTCCGTCGGGAAGCGCAATTTCACGGTCTCGGCTGACATTGCGAACAGCAACATTGGCCACTTGTAAACGTACTCCGGTACGAGCTTCAATGATGTCGGCCTGGCGCTCAACGAGTTGAACGAAGGCAGCACCGACATTGCCGCAGCCAAGGACTCCGATTCGAACGATTGATTGAGGCGCGGGGGCTTTTGCCATAGGTACCAAGCCTACGGCTATGGCCACCGCCCCGAAAGGGACATTTAGAACGCCCTAGAGGCGCACGGCAGAGACCGCAATTCGTATAGGGCTACCAGTTATCTGAGTTACCGTCTCCGTCGCTATCGGAGTCACCAAGGTCTGAGTCGAAATCATTGTCGGCCATGTCGCCCATTTCATCGGTTCCCATTGCATCATCTCCGCCGAGACCGTCGAGGAAGTCATCATCAATGAGGTCAACCATCTCGCGATAGGTGATGCCGCAATTGGTGCACCGAATATCGTCTCCGAATCCAATGACTGGCGCTTCACATTCTGGACAAAATTCAATATCGCTCATATAACCCTCTCAGTTACTACTGACCGTACGGAGGGGGTGTGGCAGATGAGCTAGAGGTCGAGACGAACGAGATCGTCGTATGTTTCACGACGCACCACGAGGCGTGATTCGCCCTTTGAAACGAATACCACGGCTGGTCGCATGACTTTGTTGTAGTTGCTCGCCATCGAATACCCGTAGGCGCCCGTGACTGGCATAACTAACAAATCACCGACAGAAACATTCGGCGCAACGGCGGCGGACTCAACAAGAATGTCGCCACTCTCGCAATGCTTGCCAACGATGCGGGCACTGTCTGTTCGATCAGCAGACATGCGTGCAGGGTCGAAAGCTTCGTATCCGCTGCCATAGAGAACAGGGCGCGGGTTATCGCTCATTCCCCCGTCAACAGATATGTATGTGCGAATTCCGTCAACGGGCTTCACGGTGCCAACGGTGTACACAGTGATACCCGCCGACGCCACAATGCTTCGGCCCGGTTCAACAGAGACATTCGAACCGGCAGGTAATGATTGCGTTGCTCGTTGAAGAACCTGCGCCCATTGTTCGATGGTCGGTGCTTCTTCATTTTCTGTGTATGCAACACCGAGTCCGCCACCCAAAGTGAGTTCTGACAAGTTCAATGTTGAGAACAGATCAACCATTACTTTACTTGCCTCTGCGAAATTGTCGACAGCGAACACATTGGAGCCGATATGGCAATGAATGCCAATTAGGTCAACTGCTGACGAAGCCTGAGCACGCGCAATGGCTTTGTGCGCATCGCCATTATTTAAGTTGAAGCCGAACTTTGAATCGTCCTGGCCAGTGGAGACGTATTCATGCGTGTGCACATGCACACCCGGCGTAATGCGCAATTGAACTCGCACAACGGGCAATCCGTCGTTGTGGAGTTTTTCGATTCGATCAATTTCGTCAAAACTGTCAACCACGATGTGATCAATACCTGCGGCGATTGCCATACGAAGTTCATCGAGTGACTTGTTATTGCCATGCAGAACGCAACTGCTTGCAGGAACTCCCGCATGAAGAACAGTGTGTAGTTCTCCGCCGGTTGCGACATCAAGCAATAATCCTTCTTCGTCCGCTAGACGAGCCATTGCACCACAGATAAAAGCTTTTGTGGCGTAGACAACATTGCCTGCCCCGAACGCATTAACTGCCGCACGGCAACGCGCACGCAAATGTTCTTCGTCGTAGACAAACAATGGGGTGCCATATTGGGCGGCAAGTTCTGCAACACGAACGCCCCCAATTGATAATGAATCGTCTGTGCCGATGGTTGCAGAATCTGGCAATAGTCGAAGTGGGATTGCGCTCACATTTGCTCCGGTGCTCTAATTCCGAGAAGGCCAAGCCCCTCAGACATAATTCGTGCTGTGGCGTCACACAACGCAAGACGCGAATCCCGCATTGCATCATTGTCTGCCTTCAGCACAGGACAATGTTCGTAGAACGATGTGAAATCAGTTGCCAGATCAAACAAGTAGGTGCACAACTTGTGTGGCCCTAGTGTGTCGATCATTTCCCAGACAGCCGAATCGAAACGCAGAATACGCAAAGCCAAGTCACGCTCTTGCACTTCGACCAATGTTGGTACGACATCGCGAATAGACGCTCTATCAATGCCTGCTCGCCGGAAAATACTGCAAATTCGGGCGTGGGCGTATTGCAAGTAGGGCGCGGTATTGCCTTCGAATGACAACATGCGCTCCCAGTCAAAGATGTAATCCTTCACGCGGTCAGAACTGAGGTCTGAATATTTCACTGCCCCAATGCCCACCATGGTTGCTACTGCAGTTCTGTCTGCAGCAGACATCTCAGGGTTCTTTTCAGCAACTGCCAGTTCTGCGCGCTCCACTGCTTCATCAAGTAGTGCGTTCAATTTCACGGTCTCTCCACCGGAACGGCTCTTCAACATTTTGCGGTCAGAACCAAGGACACTGCCGAACGACACGTGGTTCATGATGAACCCATCTGGTAACCAGCCAGCTTTACGAGCAACAGCTTCCACCATTTGCAGGTGTTGCGCTTGTGGCGCACCGACTACGTAGAGAAGTGAGCGTGCACCAAGCCGTTCCACACGATCAATAACGCACGCCAAGTCAGATGTTGCGTAGTTGTATCCGCCATCGCCTTTGCGAATAATCAGAGGTAATGGATCGTTGTCTCTGTTTGTAAAGCCGTCAACAAATACCACTTCGGCTCCGTCGCTTTCCTCAAGCAACTTCGCTTCACGCAGACGTTCAACAACTGGAGCAAGCAATGGGTTGTACGCACTCTCCCCCATGAGGTCATCATCTGTGAGCAATACATCAAGTTGGCGATACACCTTGTTGAAATACCGTGTGCTCTCACTGACCAACGTGCGCCACAAGCGCAAAGTGTCTTCATCGCCGCCTTGCAACATGACAACACGGGCGCGCGCACGACCCTTGAATTCATCGGACTCTTCGAACTTGCGACGAGCGGCCTTGTAAAAGCCATCAAGATCGCCGACACCTAATTCATCAGCAGCATTGTCTTCGCCCATGTCGATGAGATGTTCAATCAACATGCCAAATGGGGTGCCCCAGTCGCCGATGTGGTTTTCACGCACAACAGTGTGGCCAACAAACATCAGCGCCCGCACAAGTGCGTCACCGATGACACTGGAACGAAGATGACCGACGTGCATTTCTTTCGCAACGTTCGGTGCTGAGTAATCAACAACAACAGTGTGCGGATCAGACGATGCGCGCACGCCTAATCGCGAGTTATGCGTTGCCAGTGATAACTGGTCAGCAATGAATGTGTTTGAAAAGACAAGGTTGATAAACCCTGGGCCGGCAATTTCTGTTGAGGCCAACATGTCAGAAACATCACCTGCAGCATCAAGAACTTGTTGCGCTACTTCGCGCGGCTGGAGGCCCAACTTCTTTGCAAGAGCCAGTGCGCCGTTTGCCTGGCCATCTGCCCTGTCGCTTGGGCGAACCACAGGGTCGCACGCACCGCCGGCAACAGCCGCGAAAGCGGGCGCCAAGCGTTCGGCAACGGAAATAAATGGATCAGCCATGGGCTTCTATTCTGCCTTGTGCAACACCGCAGACGGGGTTCCAATATTTCGTGGCGTAGACTGACCCTCATCGTGATTCTTCACGTCACGCTCACGTAGCTCAGCGGATAGAGCACTTGCCTCCGGAGCAAGGGGTCGCAGGTTCAATTCCTGCCGTGGGCGCCAGCCGATTTTCTAGGAAGTCATGCCTTGCAGGCCAACGAAGGCGCGGGACAGTTCTATTTCTCCCATGTGGCGCATGCCGTGTTGGTAGAGCCAGCACTCGACGCCGTCAAGAACAGTGATTCCCTCTGGGCCAGCAACGCGAGCCGAGAATGTATTGATGACTTGTGGACCGAATGGTCGAGGCACAACGAGACGAGTGAGATCCTCTGGCTTCAACGTGGTGAGCCATGTTTCAATGCGAGCAAAGACTTTGTTCATGTAGTCAATGAATGCGTCATAGTCGCCAATTTGTTGAACATCCATTTCGTCCACGGTCTTGTGCTTACCGTGGTCACGAATACCAGGGTTGATTGCATCAAGAATTTCATCGTTGCACAAGAACAACTCGCCGGTCAACATCATCATTGAAGCGTCAATCATGTTGACGTAGTGAAACAGTGAAAATGCAATAGGCATTACACGTGCCTTCTCGCGATGGTTTACCTGCTCAAGGGTCATGGTTGCGGTGGCATCTTCATACAAAGAAAACAGTGCGCGAAACCGGCGGCGAAGTGAATCGAGAATTAGTTCATCAGACATAGGAGTGCTTGACCTTTCAAGTGGTTGATCCACCTTATTGTTGCTTCAGCGCGATGCTGAACGGGCATCAGAAACGAGTGCATTGAATTTTTCCGTGTCCAAGAACACGAAAACCCCCACTGCTGATGCCGTGATTTGGCCGTCATAGGTGATTTCCCCGCTCACAACGAACTTGCGCTCATGAATCTCGTCGATTCTGGCGTTAACAAGAAGGTCAGCATTCAACGGGGTTGGTCGTTTATATGTGATGTTCAATGAGCCCGTGACGCAGTTTCGGCCCGTGAGGTGGCGCGTTCGGCCCAACGCGTCATCAAGAAGAGCTGCCACGATGCCACCATGCACACACGCTGGCGGTCCTTGATATCCCTCGTGGAAACGAACTTGTGCCGTAATGCTCTTCTCGCCATATTCATATGTCATTGGCGGTGCCATCGGATTCATCGTGCCATTAAGGGGGCTACGCGTATGACGCTCGAGCGATGGCTGACCAAGACCCAACGTGCCAGCAGAAGTGATTTCTTTTTCTAAAAGCTCTGCAATGGACGCAATGTCTTCGCTGTCATGTTCAGGATGCACGTGATAAATCGCCTTCATAGTGCGTCGCAGTGCTTCAACAGCGCGTTGCATTGTTGAAGATAAGGGCGCAACGTCAGGACCCGGCGTTGATGATGTCATCAGCCGAGCGCACTCTTCACA
>JBAXUC010000095.1:0-5575 GCA_037129855.1 Actinomycetota bacterium
TTGATGGGCATTGATGTTCAATCTACGAACGAAGATGGTCAACCACTACGTCAATACAGGCAGTTAGTGCTGCCACGTCAGATGGGTCAATGGCAGGGAACATGCCAACACGCAACTGATTGCGGCCTAGTTTGCGGTAACTGTCGGTATCTACAACGCCATTGGCGCGCAGGATGGCACTGATGGTGTTGGCGTCAACACCGTCGATATCAATGGTTGCCACAACGTTTGACCGCTCTGCAGGGTTCGCCACGAATGGTGATGCAAACTCACGAGCCTCTGCCCATGAGTAGATATTGCGTGCTGATTCAGCAGTGCGCGCCGCTGCCCACGAAAGACCACCGTTTGAGTTCAGCCATTTTACTTGTTCATCCAACATGATGAGAGTGGCAAGTGCCGGAGTGTTGTAGGTCTGGTTTGCAACGGAGTTATCAAGAGCAATCGACAAGTCAAGCGATGCAGGCATCCAACGCTTTGATGCTTTGATTTCACGAATACGTTCAATCGCTGCTGGAGAACATGCTGCTAACCACAAGCCGCCGTCAGATGCGAAGCACTTCTGCGGAGCAAAGTAATACACATCGACATTCGCTGGGTCCCACATGAGGCCACCTGCTGCTGAAGTTGCATCAACAACAACGAGACCATCTTTCGATGGACGAACTGGAGTCATTGCAACACCTGTTGATGTTTCGTTATGTGGATACGCATACACATCGCACGTTGCGTCACTGGCAGGTGCTGGGTGAGTGCCGGTATCTGACGTCACAACAACTGGGTCAGCTAAATGAGGAGCGGCTGCAGATGCTTCTGCGAACTTGGAAGAGAACTCGCCGAACACGAGGTGATGGCTGCGTTCACGAATAAGACCAAACGTGGCGACGTCCCAGAACACGGTTGAGCCGCCGTTGCCCATGACAATTTCCCATCCTGCGGGAAGTGAGAACAATGAGGAGAGGCCGTCTCGTACAGAGCCCACGATGTTCTTCACAGGCGCCTGGCGGTGCGAGGTGCCCATGACTGACGTCATGCGGGACATGACTGCCTGCAGCTGTTCGGGGCGGACTTTGGAAGGTCCACACCCAAATCGACCGTCTTGAGGAAGAAGTTGTTGGGGAATTTTAAAATCGAGTTGGTTCTTATCGCTCACCGTGTAATCCTTTCACTTATGCCTGCTCCACAAGAATTGCTACGTGTATCTGCTCGTCTCGGCGCCATTGCCGAGTCAGCCACTTTGGCGGTTGACGCCAAGGCCAAGGCCCTGAAAGCCCAAGGTCTGAATGTCATCGGCTTCGGAGCCGGCGAGCCTGACTTTGCCACCCCTGAACACATCGTGGAAGCTGCTGTCAAGGCATGTCGCGAAGTGAAGTACCAGCGCTACACACCAGCAGCTGGTTTGCCGGAATTGCGCGAAGCAGTTGCCGTAAAAACAATGCGCGACAGTGGCTTTGCATGCACAGCAGATCAAGTGCTCATTACGAACGGTGGCAAGCATGCTGTGTTCACAGCTTTTGCTGCGCTCTGTGATCCAGGCGATGAAGTTATTTGCCCTGCGCCGTTTTGGACCACCTACCCAGAGGCCGTCACATTGGCTGGGGGAGTGCCTGTCATTATCGACACGGAAGAGAAGAACGGATTCCGCGTCACTGTTGAACAGTTAGACAAGGCTCTTACGCCACGAACAAAGGTGTTGTTGTTTGTTTCACCAGATAACCCAAGTGGTTCTGTATATCCAGAAGCTGAAGTGCGCGCAATTGGCGAATGGGCTGTGAAGAACAAAGTATGGGTCGTCACTGACGAAATTTATGAACACCTCACGTACGGTGATCACAAATTCACTTCAATGCCGACTCTTGTTCCTGAACTAGCAAACCAGTGCGTCATAGTGAACGGTGTTGCAAAGACATATGCAATGACCGGTTGGCGTGTTGGCTGGATGATTGGTCCGAAAGACATCATGAAGGCCTCAACAAACTTCCAATCACATGCCACATCAAACGTTGCCAACGTGTCACAGGTTGCAGCACTTGCTGCGGTCAGTGGTGATTTGACTGCAGTGCACATGATGCGTGAAGCGTTTGCTCGTCGCGGTGCATTGATGCACACGATGTTGTCCACCATTCCTGGTGTTACATGTATGGAACCACAAGGTGCTTTCTATTGCTTCCCGAACTTTTCTGGTTTGTTGAACCGTGACATCAAGGGAAAGACCGCGAAGAACACCATGGAATTGGCAGACATGATTCTCACTGATGTCAACGTGGCCATCGTGCCAGGTGAAGCATTCGGAGCTCCAGGCTTTGCACGATTCTCTTTCGCTCTTGGCGATGCTGACCTTGTCGACGGTATCCAACGCATTATTGACTACGTGGCATAGAGAACGACACGGAATTGTGTGGTTCCGTATATGTCTCTGCTACGGTGACACTTAGTGCATCAGTGAAATGATGTTCAGTACTCAATCCAGCGAAGTCCGGCGAAACTCCGGCACTGTCTCGCAACGGTGATGCTGGTCGGAGAAATCCGATCCAGACAAGTCCGGTCGCCTGTTTGTGTATGCGAATAACCGAACCTCGAAGGAAGGGCGGCCCGCGGAGAGTGCAGCGTCAGCTGTTTTCACTGTGACCCACTCTTCTTTCTCCAATTCCCTGGAGGAAGAACCATGTCAATTATCAGAATGTCTCGAATACGAGTCCTTACCGCAGCACTAGCTGCAACCCTTGTCCTTGCAGCGTGTGGAAGTAGTAGCTCAACACCAGACACCACAGTTCCTGCGGTAACTCACCGCATTGTCAGCTTGTCGCCAACAGCAACAGAGATGTTGTACGCCATTGGTGCTGGTGACCAAGTTGTTGCTGTTGACTCGCTCAGCACATACCCAGCTGAAGTAGTAGACAAAGTGACAAAGATTTCAGCGTATGAACCAAGCGCAGAAGCAATTCTGGGCTACACACCTGATGTTGTACTGATTTCAAACGATATGAACAAGATCACCGAGCAACTGCAATCGGTTTCTAGCAAGAAAATCACTGTGTGGACTGGTGCTGCGGCCGCAACACTGGAAGATGTCTACAAGCAAATTACAGAGCTTGGTGCTCTCACTGGCCATGATAAAGATGCTGCAACATTGATTGAATCAATGAAGTCACGTATTGCAAAGGCAACGGAAAATGTCTCAGCCCCTATGTCGGCAAAGTCATATTTCTACGAATTAGACAACACGTTGTATTCAGTAACTTCAAATACTTTTGTTGGTGCATTGTTGAAGCCTTTCGGTTTCACAAATATTGCCGACGGTGTTGAGGCTGGAAATGATTACCCTCAACTCAATGCTGAGGTAATTGCAAAGGCAAACCCTTCCATTATTTTTCTCGCTGACACCAAATGCTGTGCGCAAAATGCTGCAGAAGTATCAAAGCGTCCGGGCTGGGCCGGATTTGATGCCGTGAAGAACGGTCACGTTGTGGAACTTGATGATGATGTTGCCTCTCGCTGGGGACCACGCGTTGTCGACTTGGTTGAACAATTCGCAGCAGCCATCGCGGCGGCAAACAAGTAGTAGTTACTGATGTCAACTTCAATGAGCATGCGAGGCGCAAGCCGGTGGTGGATTCCTTCTGCTGTTATTGCACTCGCATGCTCATTGTTGCTTGGCTTAATGATTGGACCAGCTGGTCCAACATGGTGGCGTGTGCCGCTTGAGTTGTTAGATCGCTTGCCGCTTCTCTCTGTTGACAGTGGGTTGACTACGACCGAGTGGTCCATCGTGTGGCAAATTCGTGCGCCACGTGTGGTGCTTGCCGCGATCGTTGGTTCAACATTGTCTATTGCTGGTGCTAGTTACCAAGGTGTTTTTCGTAACCCACTCGTAGACCCGTATCTCTTAGGTGTTGCTGCCGGTGCTGGCCTTGGCGCCACCATTGTGATTACCGTCAACCGCTCCGGCACAAGCAGTTGGATCATTGACCCATTGCCGTTGATTGCATTTGGCGGTGGTCTCATTGCAGTTCTTGTTACGTATCTTGTGGGCACAACAGGTAAAGGCGAACGTAGTTCCATCAGTTTGGTCCTTGCAGGTGTTGCAGTGACATCGTTAGCAACAGCAGCACAAACATTCCTTCTCCAACGTAACTCTGACGTTGTTCGTCAGGTGTATTCATGGATCCTTGGCCGCTTGTCGAGCGCAACATGGAGTGATGTGCGTTTGGTGTTGCCGTATGTGGTCTTTTCCACCGTGGTGTTGTTGCTGCATCGCCGTCTGCTTGATGTATTACGAGTGGGCGATGAAGAGGCAACCGCTTTGGGTGTCAATGTGTCGCGCGTTCGACTTGTTGTCGTTATCGCAGCAACACTTGGAACTGCGTCAGTTGTAGCAGTGAGCGGACTTATTGGTTTTGTCGGCATTATCGTGCCGCATGCAGTGCGACTAGTCGTTGGCACTTCATATCGACTTGTACTCCCCATTTCGTTGCTCTTTGGTGCTGCGTTCTTGATACTTGCCGACATTCCTGGGCGAGTATTGGACAATCCAGCAGAAACTCCGATTGGTGTCGTAACCGCGTTCCTCGGAGCTCCTTTTTTCCTACTGATCTTGCGCACACGAAAGAATGACCGATGACATCTTTAGCGTTTGATCAGGTCAAAGTTGAATACGCCAAGCGCACTGCGGTGGCTGAATTTAACGACACAGTGAAACCAGGCGAATGGTTGTGCATTATCGGGCCAAACGGTGCTGGTAAGTCGTCGTTGTTGCGCGCCATTGCCGGTGTTGTTCCACATTCGGGACGAATCTTGGTTGACGGATCACCTCTCACAGCCCGTTCGTCGCGTCGTCGTGCTCAGTTAGTCGCGTACGTGCCGCAATCACCCGTGTTGCCATCGGGCATGACCGGTGCAGAGTATGTGCTGCTTGGTCGTAACCCATTTGTTACTCATTTCGGTCGCGAATCAGAACTTGATCATTCAATGGTTGACGATGTCATTGATCGGCTTGACTTAGCAGGCCTTGCAACACGAGATGTCGACACATTGTCTGGTGGAGAGCGTCAGCGTTTAGTTATCGCCCGTGCCATTGCGCAGGAAGCACCTATCTTGCTGCTCGATGAACCAACGGCAGCGCTAGATATCGGACATCAACAACAAGCGTTGGAGCTTGTGGACAAATTACGTCGTGAACACGGCCTCACCGTTGTCTCTGCAATGCATGACCTCACGTTGGCCGGTATTTACTCAGACCGGTTGATTCTGATGCACGCTGGACATGTGGTGGCGCAGGGTCCCGCCCAAGATGTTCTTCGTCCTGAGACTTTGGGCGAGTTTTATGGCGTCTCTGTGCGTGTGCACCGAGAAGACGACGGCACCATCATTGTCGTGCCGAACCGCACAACGTCGTTCTGATTGAGACACAATCTGTTGCCGTAGTACGGTCGTGATGTGCCTCGCCCATTAGACCCACGTCTCCTTGATTCATGCGTTGAAGGTGTTGCGGCCACTCATCAGCGTCTCTTAGAAATTGTCGACTCTCTGACTGCAGAACAGTTTGCAGCGCCGTCGTCATTGCCAGGGTGGAACAGAA
>JBAXUC010000096.1:0-5536 GCA_037129855.1 Actinomycetota bacterium
CCGCGTGTGCATGTTGCCGCTAGCGGCATGATGAATGCAGTGGGGTTGCAAGGTCCTGGTGTTGTTTCGTGGATTCATGAGTCGCTGCCGAAACTTGAATCAGAAGGCGCAGTAGTTATTGCAAGTATTTGGGGTCGCACTGTTCACGAGTATGTGTTGGCTGCAGAGCAGTTAGTGGCTGCCGGAAATCGGATCAGTGCGATTGAAGTGAACTTGTCGTGTCCTAATCTTGAGGGACGCAGCGGAATCATTGCCCACGACGTGTCGCTCGCTGGTCAAATTATTTCAGCGGTGTGTGCTCGGTCACAGGTTCCTGTGTGGGCCAAATTGAGCGCCAATACCGACCGCATTGTTGAAGTTGCTACAACAGTGTCTGATGCCGGAGCTTCTGCTGTCACCGTGATGAACACAATGCTCGGCATGCAGATCGATGTACGTACGTCACGTCGAAGCCTTGGCAATGGTGGTGGCGGTTTGTCTGGTCCAGCAATTCGTCCTATCGCTGTGCGTGCAGTTCACGATATTCGTGTGGCACTGCCAGGCATTGCCATTGTCGGAGTTGGCGGAATCGCGTCAGGTGATGATGCGATCGAAATGATGATGGCTGGGGCTAACGCAGTGCAGGTTGGAACAGCTTCCTTTGCTCGACCAGACGCAACGTGGCGAATTGCTTGTTCTGCTGCCTCTCGTGCGCATGCGCTCGGCGCGTCCTCCTGGTCGGCCATTGTCGATGCTGTACACCAAGTCTGATTCTTCATAAGGGAGCCACAAACGGATTCGTGGAACTATCATTGGGTTATGGAAAGCACGAACACAGACTTGGAAGTAGTTGCGCAGTTGCGTACAGCTCGTGTCGCTGCTGTGCTGGAATCATCCAAGGGCAATGTGGCGTCTGTTCTGGAAGCGTCGCAGACCTCCTTCGAAGCGCAGGTGTACGTTGTGAAACTCCTTGATGTGTCGCCACGTCTTGGCAAAGTGGCCGGTCGTCGGCTGATGGCTGAACTTGGTATCGGTGCACTAGCGCGTGTTCGTGATCTCACGGAACAGCAGCGTCGTGCACTTATTGATGTGGTGGAGAATCCGCGATGACGGAGCCGATCATCGTCATTGTCTCTGGCCCAGGCGGAGCCGGAAAGGGAACCATTGTTGAAGCATTGATTCAGCGTGATTCAACATTGTGGCTGAGTCGCTCGTGGACCACTCGAGTTCAGCGTGAAGGTGAATCAGACGATGCGTATGTTTTTGTGCTGAGATCTGAATTTGAACAGCACATCGCTAATAATGGCTTTCTTGAATGGACAGAGTTTCTGGGAAATCTGTATGGCTCACCACGACCATCTGTTGATTCAGGTCTAGACATCGTTCTTGAAATTGAATTGCATGGGGCGCAGCAGGTCAAGCAAAGCCACCCCGAAGCAATTCTGGTATTCGTGCGCCCGCCATCTCGTGAAGAACAGCAACGTCGACTTCAAGGCCGTGGTGACCCGGAACATCATGTCGTCGAGCGCCTACGTAAAGCTGAAGATGAAGAGCGCGAGGGTGCCGTGCTGGCTGATGTTGTGGTCATAAATGATGATTTTGAGCGTGCAGTCGCAGAGATACATGGGATTATCGGTGCGGCTCGGGCCGAACGCCGATAACCTTTAGGCGACTTCGGAGGTCCACCATGTCCCGTCAGAACGACTCCATGATTCATCCAAACATTGAAGGTTTGCTTGATCGCGTTGACTCTAAATTCAGTCTCGTCACGCTTGCTTCGTATCGTGCGCGCCAGATCAACTCCTACTTCAACCAATTAGGTGAAGGTCTTGGACACATGGTCCCGCCGCAAGTGTCGTCTGTTGCTCGTAAGCCTCTCTCTATTGCATTCGAAGAAATCGCTGCTGACAAGATTGTCAAAGTAGAGCGTTTGCCGTATGACGAGATGGAAGCTGAAGCAGCTGCCGCCTTTGGTGAAGTCGAAGGCGACGTAGTCGCTGACGCTGTCGAATCTGACGCTGAATAATTTTTCGGGATCATCCCGCTCTACACCCGCCCGAAAGTCGTGATGATGTCTCTACAAGGTCGCTCCATCGTTCTTGGAATCTCAGGCGGCATCGCTGCATATAAAGCCGTGGAACTGTGTCGGCAGTTGGTCGACGCTGGTGCACATGTTGCGCCCATCATGACCGAAGATGCTCATCGATTCATTGGTCCTGTCACAGTGTCAGCACTTGCATCTGAACCAGTGCACACAAGTTTATGGGACGACGCATCTCCTATTCCTCACACACGACTAGGTCAGAATGCCGATGTCATTGTTGTCGCTCCAGCTACAGCGCGAGTCATCGCTGCATATGCCATGGGTCTATCGCATGATCTTCTCAGTGCCACTCTGATTGCTACTCGGGCGCCTGTTGTGTTGTGTCCTGCCATGCATACCGAGATGTGGGAACACCCAGCAGTAGTGGACAACATTGCTTTGTTGCGTTCGCGTGGAGTCATTATTGTTGAACCACAATCTGGGCGCTTAGCGGGCGGCGATATTGGCACAGGTCGTCTTGCAGATACGGCGTCCATTGTCAGCGCTGTGACAACCGCGTTGAACGGGTCAAATAAAGATTTTGCGGGCACATCAGTCTTGGTAACGGCCGGCGGAACCCGTGAACCAATCGATGCAGTGCGAGTTATTGCCAATCGTTCGAGCGGTAAGCAGGGATACGCAATCGCAGAACAAGCTCATAAGCGTGGTGCAACTGTCACCATCGTCAGCACCGTTGATCGTCAGACTCATCTAGGGATCACTGTTGTACCCGTTGAAACTGCGCAACAGATGTTGGATGCGGTCAATTGCCATGCGTCGTCGAGTGACGTTGTCATCATGACTGCTGCCGTGGCGGACTTCCGTCCTGTTCAAACTGTTGCTGGAAAGATCAAGAAAGATGACGGTATTCCTCAGATTCTTCTTGAACCAACAGTGGATATTCTTGGGTTTCTCGGAGCTAATAAGCCTGTCGGACAAACCCTTGTGGGGTTTGCAGCAGAGACCAGCAACCTTGTGGATAACGCTCGTGGCAAGTTGATTCGTAAGAATTTGGACCTGATTGTGGCTAATGATGTGTCCGCCGATCAGGTCGGATTCGGACATGACACGAACGAAGTCACCATTTTGCTTGCGTCGGGGGATTCTTTTGAAGTGCCACTTGCCGACAAACACACCATCGCGACCGCTGTATTAGATAGCGTGTCACGGGTGCGGGCGGCTCATCGTCCGCAATGATGAAGGAGTCGCCTTGAGAAATTTCACTTTTACGTCTGAGAGCGTGACCGAAGGTCACCCGGACAAGATGGCAGACCAGGTTTCTGACTCAGTACTTGATGCGTTGTTGGCCATTGATCCGAACAGTCGCGTGGCATGTGAAACATTGTTGACCACTGGTCTGTGCGTCGTCTCTGGTGAAATCACAACAGACGCTTATGTCGACATTCCAGCTATCGCTCGTGCTGCAATCAAACGCATTGGATACGACGATGCTGCGTATGGTTTCGATGGCAATACCTGTGGTGTTGTGGTGGCACTCGACGCCCAGAGTCCCGACATCGCACAAGGTGTCGATATCAGTGAAGAACAGCGCAGCGGAAAAAGCGGCGAAGACATCATTAACGGTCAGGGTGCTGGCGACCAGGGAATGATGTTCGGTTATGCCTGCAATGACACTCCTGACCTCATGCCACTTCCTATCTGGTTGGCACATCGTCTGGCAGAGCGCCTCACTGAAGTTCGTAAGAGCGGACTTATTCCGTACCTTCGTCCAGACGGAAAGACCCAAGTCACTTTTGAGTACGTCGATGGCCGTCCAGTGAAGTTGTCGACAGTTCTTATCTCTACTCAACACCGCGATGGTGTCAGTCGTGAAACAGAAATTCGCCCTGACCTGATTGAGCAAGTAATCATGCCAATTATTCCTGCTGCATTTGCCGACGATAATCCTGCGATTTACATCAACCCAACAGGCAAGTTTGTGCTTGGTGGGCCACATGCTGACACTGGTCTTACTGGTCGCAAAATCATCGTTGATCCATACGGTGGTATGGGTCGCCATGGTGGAGGAGCATTCTCCGGTAAGGATCCTTCAAAGGTTGACCGCTCCGCTGCATATGCGGCTCGTTGGGTTGCAAAGCATGTAGTTGCAAGCGGTGCCGCAGAGAAGTGTGAAGTGCAAGTTGCTTATGCCATCGGTATGTCGCAACCCATCAGCATCTTGGTTGAAACTTTCGGCACGAATACCGTGAGCGAAGAGTCAATTGAAAAAGCTGTTCGCGATGTCTTTGACCTGCGCCCAGGCGCAATCGTGCGTGATCTTGATTTGAAGCGTCCTATTTACGCAAAGACCGCTGCATACGGTCACTTCGGTCGACCAGAACCAGAATTCACTTGGGAAACCTTGTCACGTCTGTCTGATTTCAAGGCCGCTGTCAAACTCTGAGCAATCAGTCGCCACTCGTTGCGTCGGTAGTTCCGGACGTATCGGGTATCGACAAGGTCTTTGATTACCTCATACCTACTGATCTCGAGAATCGAGCAGTCATTGGTGCGCGTGTGCGCATTGTGCTTAACGGTCGTCGTGTCGGCGGCTGGATAACACACGTCTCTCGTTACGAGGAAGGCGACTCGTCGGGTGTGTCTCTTGATCGTCTGAAGCCGATTGTTTCTGTGTCGGGGATGGGAGTTGAGCCTGACCTAATTCCTCTCACAAAATGGATCTCAGAGCGTTGGTGGGGATCGTGGCGCTCTGTTCTGTCGAGCGCCTCGGCGCCACGAATGCGCGAACGAATAGTTCATTCTCGACGGACTCGTTCACAAGACAGCGGCACTGACTCAGTGTCAGTAGCTGCGTTTGAAATGTTTCAAGCCGGCGGTGGGTTGCTTGTTATTCCGCCCGCATCGTCATCGCTCGCGGCGGTCTTGCGACTTGCTTGTATTGGCCCGGTCCTCGTTATTTGTCCTTCGCAAAAGATGGCTTCAATGGGAGCAGCGTTTTTGCGTCGCAAGGGACTAAGCACTGCATTGGTACCTGACGAATGGGACAGTGCACGTGGCGGAGTTGATGTCGTTATTGGAACACGTTCAGGAGTTTTTGCGCCGTGTCCTGACGTAACTGCAATTGTCGTAATCGATGAGCATGACGAATTGTTAAAAGAGGAACGTTCACCGGCGTGGGATGCCACTGCAGTTGCAAGCGAGCGCGCACGTCTGGCAGGTGTTCCACTCATTTGTACGTCTGCAGTGCCATCGGCACAATCCCTGCACCTGCTCAGTGGCCGTGTAAAGCAGGTTGACGCCGAGAGTGGTTGGCCACGAATAACTATTGTGAATCTTTCTGATATTTCCGTAGCTCAATCGTTGCTTTCTAGTGAATTGCTCGATGCTGTTGGCACATCAGGAGCTACCACCGTGTGTGTTCTGAACACAAAAGGGAAAGCGCGACTAATTGTGTGCAAGTCGTGTCGTCATGTACAGGCGTGTCCGTCTTGTGCGTCGTTGATGACCTATGAC
>JBAXUC010000097.1:0-5516 GCA_037129855.1 Actinomycetota bacterium
ATCTTTTGAGCGGAGTTTCCACCTGGGCCCGAAGGCTCAACCTGGATATCGAAGTCGCTTGGGGCTGGAGCCCACGCAATGTTCTTTGGTGCCACGCCGTAACACTTAGTACCAATAGCCCACTGCAAGATCATCACAGGTGGGTTTGCAGTATCAATCGGAGTATCCGATGTCATTACGGTGTCAGTGCTTGTTAGCGCGTCGCATTTACCGACTGCAGGGTTGCCGTTTGGAATGTCTGGCGTGAACTTAAAACCACCAAGATCATAGAACTCGCCAGTTTCGCCGTCCATCGCTAAACGTTGTGGGCGATACACCTTGAGATACAACGTTTGTGATTGTGTGACACTAATTGTTGGCTCGTTTATGCGTACACCTTCAGGACCAGTAATAGTGGTCGCGTAATCAATGTTTTTATACGTAGTTCCGTCATTACTGTAGGCAATGAACATGGGGTGAGTCACAAACACAAAGCCTGGGCTTGATGTGAATTCATAACTCTTACCGTCAGCTGTCTCAACCTTCATCGAGAAGGTGTCTTGACCAGTTGGAAGATCTGTCGCGCCAAATGTGTATGCAGATCCGAAAGAGAATCCACTTGCATCGGTTCCACACATTTTTCCGGCACCAATGAGCCACTGGTAGTCGCCTGTATTGCAAGGCTTTTGCAATTCTTGGTATTCAGTAGGCGCATACGCAACATCAACTCCCTTGAGATAAGAGTGAGTCACTGGCGAGCCACACACTTGAGTAATCGGGGAGAAGACCATGCTCATTGTCTTAGTGATCGTTGAAGCGATGTTGACTCTGTCGGCTTTGAAGGCACCAACACCGTATGCATTGATTGTTCCGGCGTATCCACTTTGCGTGGCCTTGTAGTTGGTGAAGATTTTGAAATCTACTGCACCACATGTTGCGGTTCCGTCGTCAGCTGCAGCTTTTGGTGCAGG
The DNA here is from genome assembly GCA_037129855.1 of Actinomycetota bacterium. Classification (GTDB taxonomy): domain Bacteria; phylum Actinomycetota; class Acidimicrobiia; order Acidimicrobiales; family Ilumatobacteraceae; genus UBA2093. The sequence continues at coordinate 951 of JBAXUC010000097.1, forward strand.
TGTGCTGGTGTCTGCCGAGTCAAGAACTGCGTCACCGTCGTCGTTCACGTCGAATGCATTAGGAATTCCGTCATCATCTGCGTCACCGCCGAGAGTTTCATCTTTGTTGATGACTGCACCTTGTTGAGTTGCTGGCTGGCCATTCGTGGGTTGACCTGTTGCTGGTTGACCGTTTGTTGGCGTGTTGGTTGCAGGTCCACTAGGTGGTCCGATTTCTTTGCCGTCAGGTCCACATGTAGCGGTACCTGCTGGAGAGCATTTATCACCAACGGCAGTTGCACTGACGCCGTATGACTTGATTGCAACTCCAGACGTTTTTCCAAATGTGCCAACACCAGTAGGGCGTCCCTTTGATGCGCTGACTTGTGCATCAACTGACGTATCGGCACTCGAAGAATTAGTGCTTGCTACTGCATAGCCCTGCTTGCCAGCGCCAACTTTCTTAATGGTGAGAGTGCCGAGTTTTACCGATGTAGAAATCGTTTGTTTGAGGCGTGTGTACACGCGAGACGCAGTGGCTGAACTTGATCCCTTGTGGCCAATTGTTACGGGACCGAAATATGCACCCTTCGAAGCGCCAGCACTATTTACTAACTGCAGTGATGTGCCGCCAATTGACGCAGTTGCGGGCGACTTCAGCGTGATGCTCTGACTTGTGCCAGTTACTTTCTTTGATGCAAGAAGACGTCCACTTCCGGAGATCAGAAGAACGGTGAGATTCTTTCCGCCTTTCACAGTGGCAGTGACCGTGTAGGTCTTACCGAATGAATGCACAGCTGCAGCAACTGGCGATGCAAGTGCCATGGTTGCCGTAATGGCGGTGACTGTGAGAACAGAATTGAATTTACGAGAGAGAGTGTTCATTACTTTCCTTCTTCGAGGGCTGTGTGAAGGCCTTGAAACTTATTCAACGGTAGCATTCCCATTTGTGAATGTGAAGCGATTGATTGCTCTGTGCATCGTCGCAGCGGGAGCAAGCCAACTCCCTGCCTCAATGGCTCTCACGGCGCCTGTGGGCACCGCGTGGCACCTTGACCGCATCAATCAAGCCCAATTGCCCCTCGATGGAAACAGCGCCCACGGGTCGCTCACAGGCGAGGGCATCGATATCTACATTGTGGACACCGGCATCAGATCTACGCATGAGCAAGTGGCTGGCAGGGTGCTCCCAGGAATCGATATTCCCACCGATAACGGAACGTCGAAAGTAACTCCCGTGTCATCAGATTGTGACGGACACGGCACGCATGTCGCAGGTTTGGCTGCCGGTTCAACTGTGGGCGTCGCTACTAAAGCGCGCGTCATTGCAGTGCGGGTTCTCGATTGCAATGGCGATGGAGAAGTTGCAGATGTTGTGACTGCATTGCAGTGGGTTCGTGCGCATCATCGTTCTGGCGTTGCTGCTGTTGTGAATTTAAGTTTTGGCGTTGATCTGGGTGATGACGGAACATCAATCGATCACGAAGTACAAGCACTCATCGATGAAGGGGTCGTAGTTGCTGTGGCCTCGGGCAATGGAGACGCAGCGGGGCGACCCATTGATGCTTGCAAAATTGCACCAGGTGACGTGCCAGACGCGCTAACTGTCGGTTCAATCGGCATTTCTGACGTTGTCTCGTATTACTCAAACAATGGCCCGTGTGTTGACATATATGCACCAGGAGGCGACAGAACTCGTGGACTTGAGTCGGCATGGAAAGATTCCGATTCGGACTATGAATTTGATGTTGGTACCTCAATGGCATCGCCATTGGTTGCTGGGTATGCAGCACTTCTCGCGCAACAACAACCTGGCATGTGTGCCACCTCGATTTCAAAAGCCATCGTTGATCGTTCAACAAAAGGTGTTATCACCGGAATGACTGCTGATTCTTTCAACCGTTTGTTGTTTCTTGATACCGCGCCAATAGCAACAACCGCGCCTGGTGAAGCATCACACGTGATTATTACGACTGATTCGCAGTCGTTGGTTGTGAGTTGGGATTCATCGTGTGACGGTGGCTCGGCGATTACCGGAACAAGAGTTTCGTTGTTGCGCGACGGAAAAGTTGTAAAGCGAATAGATGTGCCAGCTAACACAAATGCTGTTCGATTCACTGGTCTTGCGCTCGGTAGAAAATATCAGGTCGTCATCAAAGCCAGCAATGCAATAGGTGACGGAATTGCAACGTCACGTATCACCACAATGGCAGTTCGAAAGATTTCTGTGGGACAGTCGGTGGCACTAGATGCGCTTGGTTCTCTAACAAGTGAATTGCCATTGCTTTGGTCGGTGTCTCAATCGTCCCGAAAAATTTGTCGGTTGCAGGCAGAGCCACTTCACTTGGTTGCCCTACGAAAGGGACTATGCCGCGTTGGGCTTCGCGGCATAGTTGGCCAAGACCCTGTTATCCGAACCTTACGTATCGACTAATTGTCCCAACAAAAAATAGGGATAAAAGTGGTATTCCTCACGTCTGACGAGGTGTACATTTCGAGCAGGGAACCACTGTGATTCCCTCTTGGACTCCTTAAGGAGGCAGCGGTGAGTAATCGAAATCGCAACCAGGATCGTGCACCAGCGCCGCGTCAGGAATTGCGGGCACATGCCCACAATGAACGTCACCGCGTACATAGCGAACTTCACTTAGCTGAAGAAGCGTTACGTCATGGTGTTGAGCCACTAGATGTGGAAGAGCCAGGTCCTGAATGGAAACCGCTTCATCACCACGATCCACTTGTTGGCATTGAAAAAAGCCGCAAGCATGTGTTGAAGCATTGGAAGACGAAAGATTGGAAGCGTCGAAAAACTGTTCGTCGCGAGCGCGCCATTGCGCTCAATTCTCCGCTCTAAGAAGTAATCCAACCTTCAAGAAATTCATCACGACGTTCGTTCCATTCTTCGATGGTGATGCCGTACCGCACGTGGTCTTCCCATGTGCCGTTGATTTCAAGGAACCGTTCGGCGACGCCTTCGGTGCGGATATCTAGTTTTTCCATTACGCGACGTGAATTGCTATTGCGCGGAATGATGCAAATCTCAAGTCGATGCAAATGAAGATTTTCAAATGCATATTGTGCAAGAACTACTAAGGCCTCTGACATCAGTGAACGACCTGCGCGTGACTTGTCGATCCAGTAGCCGATAGTGGCCGATTGAAATGCGCCGCGAACAACATTATTCAGGTTTATTTCTCCGGCAAACGCACCATCGACAAAAATGCCGAATGCATATTGTGAACCAGCAAGACGTTCACGGTCGCGTGCACCACACCGAGCTGCAAAGACGTCACGATTTTGTTCAGGGTCTGGATGATGCACCAATCGCAGTGGCTCCCACACAGTGAGCCATTCGCCGTTGCGGCGCCGCACTTCGCTCCAGCCATTGAAATCTTGAGGGACTAACGGACGCAACACCACGCGTCGGCCATACAAACGAAGCCCAACGTTGGAAGGTCGTGCTGGATGGACCGCGGTCATGGATTCAGTCTGGCACGATGAGCGACCCCATCGAGAAGTCCGCGGGTTGACACGGTGATCTCTGCGAGATGGAGGCGACGCATGGTGGCAACGAGAATGCAACAGCCGGCCACAATGATGTCTGCGCGGTCAGGGCCAAGCCCTGGGTTCTGCACTCGTAGTGCCAGTGGTTCGGTGGCCATGGTACGAAACACGTCTTCTACGGCATCGCGCGACAATGTCATTGCGTGCAGTGCGGCATCATCAAATTCGTGCAGCCCTAACTCGACAGCTGCAATGGTGACGATGGTGCCCGCAACGCCCACTGTGCGCATGGGGGTGCTAACGATGGGGTGGTCACGAGTGATGTCTTCAATTTCGTCAGCCACTGCACCAATGAGGTTCGTGAGATCTTCGGGGCGTGGCGGGTCTGAGGAAATGTGAGAGTCAGTTGACGTAACCGCGCCAAATGGAATGCTGGCAAACACATCAATCGATTGTGTTCCGACTGTGTATTCAGTGCTGCCTCCACCGATATCAATCACCAATGTCGGCGTATCAAAGATGGGCAGTCCGATGAGTGCGCCAGAAAATGTCAGTGCGGCTTCGTCTGATTCAGACAGCACGTCGAGAGTGAGTTGAGTCTTGTCTCGCAGTAATTCAATGAAGGCTGCAGTGTTTCGTGCTCGACGACATGCAGCCGTACCAACGATCTGAATTGTGGTGGCGCCATGCGACCGTGCAGTAGCTGCGTATGACGCAATTACGTCAACAGTTCGTGTCATGGCTTCGAGAGAGAGTTCGCCAGTTGACTGCAGACCTTCACCCAGTCGTGTTGATGTAATGACACGTGTGAGTTCCGCGCCGTGGTCATCAATAACAAGAAGGTTCGTAGAATTAGTGCCTACGTCGATTGCAGCGACCGTTGTCATAACGGTTGTGCGTAGGTGACGCCGCGTTCGTCGAGTTGGTCTGCAACCCATTTGCCAACAGAGTCATCGCCGCCAGCAAGCCAATGCGCAAAATGCGCATGTAAACATTTAACGCCACGTCGTGTGCCACCAACACCAGCAGATGGACGTGGTCCGCTATGTGAAGCAGGAATCATTGCATCACGTCGTTCTTGAT
>JBAXUC010000098.1:0-5506 GCA_037129855.1 Actinomycetota bacterium
CCTTCGCGCTTTAATCCGACCTGCAACGCCTCAATGAATGACTCTTCGTCTTCTACTACCAACACCGTTGGGATACCTGTTGCTGTCCGTGCGTTCACCATGCGCCCCTATGTTGCCTCATTGTGGACCCAGAACACGCGGTATCTGGAGAATAAACGTCGAACCTTCACCTTCCCGAGACCGTACGTTCACCTCCCCGCCATGATTGGTAGCCACATGGCGCACAATCGAGAGCCCGAGGCCAGTTCCGCCGGTGGCCCTATTGCGGGCTCGATCGACCCTGTAGAAGCGTTCAAAAATGCGATCAATGCTGTCAGCAGGGATTCCGATACCCCTATCTTCCACCTCGACAGAGACTGTCGTATCTGAGGTGAGCACCCGAACGTCAACTTGATGTGTCTGATCGCTGTACTTCACTGCGTTCTCCACCAGGTTTGCAAGAGCTGACACCAACTGAAAGAAATCGCCAGAAACTATTGCGATGTCTTTCTCGGCCTTGAGTAACAAAGGCACACCTTTACGCATTGCAATAGGACTCACCCGCTCAATAGCTTCGGCCGCTACATCTGCCATATCAATATCAACCGACAACATTTCGCCACCCAATTCGATGCGCGATAATTCAAGTAAGTCATCAATAGTGCGCGACATGCGTTGAGCTTCAATCACCATGCGGCTGGTGAGACGCAACACCAATTCATCGTCAGACTCACCTTCAATGGTCTCTGCCAACACTGAAATTGCACCGATGGGAGTTTTGAGTTCATGACTAACGTTTGCGACGAAGTCAGTACGTACTTGGTCAATACGCCACCGCTCAGTGACATCATCCATCAGCGCTAACGCACCGCCATCCCAGAGCGGAAAGGCACGCACTTCAAGAACACTATGAGGAGGACCAGCAAAGTGAACTTGCTCACGGCTTTCACGTCCGTTCAAGGCCAATGCAAGCGTTCGCTCAGACGCAGCTTCAACGAGGACTTCGGCGTGTCGATGGCCCCTAATCAACACTGCAGGAGAATTTCGAAAACGCACTTTCCCTTCTGGTCCTACTACCACGACAGCCATTGGAAATGCATCGAGGAGCACTCTAATTTCCGTGTCTGAATCTGTCACAAAGAGGGGATCCTCGACTGTAGGAGCAAAAACGACTGTAGGAGTCCGAGTACGGTCACGAATAAAAAAACCCGCGCCTATTCCACAAACAGTGCCGACAATCACCAACCACATTTCGATGCCGACCTAACGAACTTAACTTTCAAGATTCTTGAAAAATGGTATTCCATCGGTGTCATCGTCGCCAGATTTTTGACGGAATCGAGCAGCACCTTTATGTTCCGGCAACCAACCTGTTACCAAATAACGCACACGCTCACCGATATTGACCGCATGATCACCAATACGTTCGTAGAAACGGGCTACAACTGCAAGCTGAATTGCTACTTGCAAGTCAATTGCGTTTTCTGAGTGGCACTCAAGGATTGCCTGAACGAACTCTCGCTGCAAGCTGTCGAGATACGAATCCATGTCATCGATGGCGGCTGCCTTCGCGGCATCGTTTTCTTCGAATGATTCAAGAGCAGATTCCCACAGTTGTTCAGCCTGCTCACCCATTCGCGCGATCAACCCACGAAGGCGTGGATCAAGATCATGCCCATAGATACGACGAGCTGCCTTGCAAATATTGACCGCCAGGTCTGCAGACCGTTCAATTTCCGCAATCATTTTTACGACCGAAACGACCTGGCGAAGGTCACCAGCTACTGGAGCTTGCAACGCAAGAATCTGATAGCAACGTTCCTCAAGTTCTAACGACAGCGAATCAATCTCGTCGTCGAACTGAATCAAGGCATCAGCCCCTTCCAAATCACCATTGAGTATGACCGCTGTGGCACGAGGAATCGCTTCGATTACTGAAGCTGCCAAGCGCACTAGTTCTGTGCGGACGTCATCAAGTTGTTGGTGAAAACCTTTACGAAGTTCGTCCATAATTCCCCCTGAGAAACAAATAGTTGCGAGTGACTCCACCGTAGGAACGAGCACATGAACACAAGTCTGTCATATTGTGAACGAAAAGTGAACTTGTAAGCCTCAGATACTAGGAATTTTCTAACGCTGGAGTTCCCAATTTCAACTGCGATTCCGAGTCCCGTTGGTGAATTCGATACTGAGCATCATTAGCGGGTACATATTCGACAGGTCCGACGCGGCGCCAATTACCTTCGCGATTCATTTCGAATGCCACAACATCATCTGCCAGAAGTGTGGAAAAGACTTCTTCAATCCATGCTCGATGTTTCGGATGCTCTACCGGAATCAGAACTTCAACTCGCTTATCTAAGTTGCGAGGCATCATGTCGGCAGAGCCAATGAAATACACAGGGCCATTATCTGGCCCGCCATGTGCGAAGTGATACATCCGAGAATGCTCGAGATAACGCCCCAAAACAGACCTAATTCGAATATTCTGTTCATGATCTGAACTAGGTCGAATGCAACAGATACCTCTGACAATAAGCTCGACTCGTACGCCCGCTTCGCTTGCCTGATAGAGAAGTTCAATCATACGTGCATCTGCAAGACCATTAATTTTCATCACAATGTGGCCGTCTTTGCCATGTGAAATTTCATTTTTAATTAGTTCCACTATCTTGCTACGCAAGTATCGAGGAGCAACAATAAGACTGTTGAAATCATGATCCTTGTCGAACCCGGTCAAAGAGTTGAACAAGTGGGAAACATCATCACCGATTTTTTCGTCGCATGTAAAGAGACCAATGTCTTCGTAGATTCGTGCAGTTTTTGAGTTGTAGTTACCGGTACCGACATGAACGTATCGACGAAGGCCAGATTCTTCTTGTCGAACAACCAACACGCACTTGCAGTGAGTCTTTAGCCCCACAACGCCGTACACCACATGAACACCTGCACGTTCAAGTTCCTTAGCCCAGGTGACATTGACAGCTTCATCGAATCGCGCTGTTAGTTCGATCAGAGCAACAACTTGTTTCCCTAGTTCAGCTGCCTTGATAAGACTGCGCGCGATTGGCGAATCACCTGAGGTGCGATACAAAGTGATTTTGATTCCTTGTACCCGTGGGTCATTGGCGGCCTGTTCAAGAAATTCTTCTGTCGAAGATGAAAACGATTCATACGGGTGGTGCACCAATAAGTCGCGTTGACGCAAAACGCTAAACATTGATTGGTCGTTACCATCGGCAGCAGCCAAACGGCCAGCTGTTACGGAACGCCACGGTGTGTCTTTCAACGTTGGCTCGTCTAATCCGTGCAGTTCCCACAAACAAGACAATGCAAGTGGAGCCGTGTGAAATGAAACATCTGTTCTTTCCAGATCAAGTTCTTCCAACAACATGTCGAGCACGTTGGGATTAATGTGACGATCAACTTCAAGACGAACTGCACGCCCAAAACGGCGACGGCGCAACTCCATCTCCACTGCGGCGAGTAAATCGTCTGCATCTTCATCATCAAGCGTGAGGTCTGCGTTACGCGTCACTCTGAATGCGCTGACATGCACTATGTCCATTCCGACAAAAAGATCTGCAATGTGGGCTGCAATGACATCTTCGATCATCACATAGCGACCTTCAGACATTTTGTGAAATCTCTTCAGAAAAGTAGGGATCTTTACCCTGGCGAAACGCTGCTCACCAGAAGAAGAATCTCGCACCAGCACGCCAAGGCTGATGGCCATGTTCGAGATGTAGGGAAACGGATGCGATGGGTCAACTGCAAGAGGTGTGAGCACCGGAAACAATTGGCGCTCAAAGAACAGCTGCATGTTGACATGCTCGTCTTGTGTGAGATCTTCCCACCGGCAAATCACGATCCCGTGCTTGGCAAGAGGTGGGAACAGTTCGTTCATCAGCAAGTTCTCATGCTCAGCAACCAAATGGTCTACTCGATGGGCGATCTCATTTAACTGACGAGTCGGTGATAATCCGTCAGATGATGTTGCTTGCACACCAGCAGCAACTTGGCCCTTCAGCGCCGCCACTCGTACTTGATAGAACTCATCAAGGTTCGTGCAAAAGATGGCACAGAATTTGATGCGTTCAAGCAATGGCACAGAGGTTTCACGTGCGAGGGCCAAAACGCGCTCATTGAAATCAAGCCAGCTCAGCTCTCGGTTCCCAATCAAACGACTCATGAGGGAAAAGGGTAGTGAGCAAAGTGCCGACGTAGCGACGACAAGGTCAATGAGTTAGCCATGTGTTCACCATGGAGAGTTGTACGTGTTAGCCACACCGTGGATTTAGAACTCGTAATTAGGGTCGCCCATGTCCCATTCAATGGAAATGAGTTCACGCTCTGCATCGCGAACGATACGAGCCATGTTGCGACGAAATTGTGGGTCGTCACGAGGAAGCAACACCAAGCGGGCAAGAACGCGCGAACGGAATTCATCGAGGAGGGTTTGGTCGCCCCAGTCTGCATAGACCTCCCAATGAGGAGACACTGCACCAAGAAATGCGATGCGGGCATGTGCCTTCGGGGCCTGAGGAATCTGGATATCTGTCATGGTGTCTCCGGACTGCAATGCGATGGTTGCAAGTGTGAATCAATAGCGAACTCTGAATAGCCTATCGGGGCACTTGCACGACGACTTCTGGCCATTTTTAGCGGTTTTTGAGCCTTTTTTGCGGCAAGTCCTGTGGATAAGTGACATCTTTACCAAACCTTTACCGAACCCGACCGCATGCGGCGACACTCTCGTGCTTGACTGGAATTGCGGGAACTTCCCGCAATGACTCGGCGTCATACAGACATCGAACCAAGAGCATCTGTTTCAGATGAAGCGAGGACAGCCATGAAAGTACAACTTCAAGTTACGAGCGCACCCGTCACGAACCTTCCGTTCGACGACTCACCGACATCCTGGATGGGCGACGGCAATTGCCGCAACTACCCGCCTGCCACCTTTTTTCCGTCAGACGGAGTCGGTGTAGATCGGGCCCGCGCAATTTGCAAGGGGTGCCCAGTGAGCAACATGTGTCTTGAATATGCCCTTGCTGAACGAATTGATCACGGCGTGTGGGGCGGTTGTAGCGAACGTGAACGTCGCAGAATTTTGAAGAGGCGCCGCGGTATCGCGGTCTGACCTACTTACTGTGAATCAGACGAAGAGTCGTCAGACTTGCCTTCGTCCATTGCCTTCTTGAACTCTTTTTGAGCCGAACCGAGGTTCTTGGCGAGCTTTGGAAGTTGTGCACCGCCGAACAGCACCAGCACGACAACTAGAACGATAATGAGCTCTGGGCCTTCGAGAAACGAAATCATGTTCCTGACGGTAGCAGGAAGGGGCGCTTCTTTGGTAAGCACGAGGGGTGCTCGAATGTGTCATCAATGTCAGCGAGGGGCGCCACCACGCCATCCTCGATTCTCTCGCTCAATCATGCGCGGGCGACCTTCTTGATATTCATTCAGACCCAGACCACAACCGCAGTGTGTTCACCATGGTTGGAGTTGACGCCCCTCGAGCACT
>JBAXUC010000099.1:0-5411 GCA_037129855.1 Actinomycetota bacterium
CTGTGATGGGTGACGCACTTGAGGCATTGCGCATCGTCACTCTGCTCGCATTTCCAGCTATTCCAGATACTGCTCGTGAAATTTGGCGTCGCATCGGAATGACAACAGACATTGAACAATGTCGCATTCCTGTCGATACTGAATGGGGCTTGTACCGCGCCGGTTCTCCTGTTGAAAAAGGAACACCGCTCTTTCCTCGACGCACTGTCGCATGAGCACCACCATCACCGGATGGACAGATACGCACTGTCATATCCACGACGACAAAATGACTTCAGTGCCTGCCGAAAGTTTGCAACGAGCACGTGATGCCGGAGTCGAACGCTTCGTGGTTATCGGCACCGATGCTCCAACGTGTGAGCAAGCAATCGCTATTGCATCACAACACGACGATGTGTGGGCAACAGTGGGACTACACCCACACGACGCAACGCAAGGCACAGATTCAATACTTTCGTACATCTCCCAACCACGCGTTGTTGCCATTGGTGAATGCGGACTTGATTACTACTACGAGCATTCTCCGCGCGATATACAGATGCGCGTCTTTGCAGAACAGATTGCACTTGCAAAACAACATGACCTCACGTTGGTAATCCACACACGCGATGCGTGGGATGACACCTATGCGGTACTAGATGCAGAGGGAATGCCCCGAAACACCATCATTCATTGCTTTTCTGGCGGCCCAAACGAGGCACAAGAGTGTCTTGATCGTGGTGCCTATTTGTCGTTCAGTGGAATCGTGACTTTCAAGACCGCACATGAACTACGGGAGGCCGCGTTGCTGTGCCCTCTCGACAAAATTCTCATCGAAACAGACAGCCCGTTCTTGGCACCGATTCCGCACAGAGGCCGCCCGAATGAGCCAGCCCACGTTGGACTTGTCGGTACCGCCATTGCAGATCTTCGCGGACTCGATGTGGCTGAGTTTGCATCAATTACCTCGGCGAATGCTCTCGCAGCATTTCCTCGCATACATTCGTAGGCACATGGATATCTCTCCCGTCGACAAGAACCGCATGACAGTGGCCATGGTTGCCACAGCCATTTTCCTTGCCGTGGCATTTATGGCATCGGGGAACTCTGGCAATGAAACTGTCACAACGGTCGCAGATGTCACGTCTACTACCTACGACCTTGGCCTTGATTCAAATGTTGATGCACCTGCCAACCTTGATGGCCCTGTCAGTGCTGACCCAAACGGGCAAGGTCAGATTGCGTACCCCGCCGACAACTCAGGTCGCATGGTGCGCGGCAATGCCACCTACAAACGCTTGCCAGATTCAGTGAAGAACGGTTGCTCAACCACTCTTGTTCCGCTTGGCGCCACTATCACTGTCTTGAATTTGAACAATGGACGAAAAGCCACTTGTATCAACATCAATATCGGCCCCATGTCTGGCTCGTTTGACATCACATTGAATACCGCGGTGTTCGAAGCAATTGCTGAACTCGTTGATGCACCACTTCCAGTGGAGCTGACCTGGTGACGCTTTCACGCACTGATGCTTCACACCAATTAGATGGTGCTGGTTTACGCGCGAAGCGCGCGCTGGGACAAAACTTTGTTGTTGATGCAAATACCGTACGCCGCATTGCGCGCCTTGCAGATGTTGAAAATCACCCGCACGTTTTAGAAATTGGCGCTGGCCTCGGATCACTCACTCTTGCACTAGCTGAAGTTGCTACTGGCGTCACTGCAATAGAAGTTGATGAAGCACTGTTGCCACTCCTCAACGAAAACGTGGGCGAGCTTGCCAATGTCACAGTGGTTCACGCCGATGCCATGCAACTCGATTGGCCGGCACTGCTTGGCGATCACACCGATTGGGTGTTGGTTGCAAACCTTCCGTACAACGTGGCAACCCCACTTATTGCTGACGTTCTTGACTTTGTTCCGCAGGTGTCACGCATGTTGGTGATGGTGCAAAAGGAAGTTGCTGACCGATTTGCAGCATCGCCCTCCACTAGTGCATACGGCGCACTCAGTGTGAAAGTTGCTTTCCATGCAACCGCCCGTGTCGTCGGACAGGTTCCCGCCTCGGTGTTCTTGCCGCGACCGAACGTTGAATCATCGCTAGTGGAAATCACACGCCGCACTACTCCGCTTGATGCCTCGGTTGATAAAGCAAAACTCTTTGCACTCGTGCGAATGGGCTTTGCAAAGCGGCGCAAGATGCTTCGTGGTTCATTAGCTGGCAGTGTGGAAGCACATCACTTTGAGGCTGCAAACATTGCCCCAACGGCACGCGCAGAGGAACTTTCCGTTCATGACTGGCTGCGGCTTGCACACATTCTGGAAGACAGCCACAAGTGACAAAAATCATCGCGCCCGCCAAACTCACGTTGTCTCTCGTGATCACTGGTGTTCGTAGCGATGGCTTTCATCTCATCGAAGCTGAAATGGTGTCACTTGACATCGCAGACATCATCGACATCAGTGATGCCGAAACAACCACCCTCACTATGTCCGGTCCATATGCAATCGGAGTTCCTACCGATGAAACAAATCTTGTGTCTCGGGCGCTCGTTCTTGCGGGCCGCACAGCGCGGGTTCACATTGAGAAAAACATTCCCCACGGAGGTGGTCTTGGGGGTGGCTCAACAGATGCAGCCGCTGTGTTGAAGTGGGCGGAGTGGTCTGATGTGTCCGCAACAGCACGACTTGGTGCAGACATTCCGTTTTGTTTTGTTGGTGGTCGGGCACTTGTCACAGGGATCGGAGAAATAGTCACTCCGTTGCCCCACGCAGACAGGAACGTCACCCTGTTTCTTCCGCCAATATCAGTATCCACACCCGCCGTGTACCGCGAATGGGACGCCATGGGCGGGCCAAAAGGGCCACATGGAAACGATCTTGAACCTGCTGCAGTCAGCGCATTTCCCGATTTAGGAATCTGGCGCGATCGCGTTGAATCGGCCATCGGATCAACACTTCACCTGGCGGGTTCTGGCAGCACTTGGTTCGCGGACGGCCATGTACACCAAGGGTTAGATCAGATACCTGACGTCCAAGTGGTCTACGCAACAACCCGCCCCTGAGGGACCGAGAAGTAACGGACTTCTAAATAGAAATGTTTATTTGCGACGCTGGTGGCGTGTGCGACGAAGCATTTTTTTGTGCTTCTTCTTGCGCATGCGCTTGCGGCGCTTCTTGATCAGCGAACTCATAAGGCATATGAACCTATCGGGACAATGACGAAAACAAAAATCCCGATACCGTAATGCGCACGGTCCGGGGTCGTTCAAAGGCAGGACAACGGGTTTTGATCCCGTGAATAGGGGTTCGAGTCCTCTCCCCGGAACAAAATGACAAGCAGTCGAGCCACGAAGTGACAGCCACTCAATTGCCCTCGGGCGGGGTCTGCGCCATCATCCTTGCCGCCGGCGAAGGCTCGCGCATGAAGTCAGACCTTCCAAAGCCATTGCACGAAGTGTGTGGCAGATCCATGGTGATGCACGTTGTGCACTCCCTTGAATCAATCTCACTTGTTGCAACTGTGGTTGTTGTCGGACATCGCGCATCAGAAGTAACTGCGCATGTGCAACACAACGCACCCGAGTGGGCCCGCATTCAATTTGCGATACAACATGACCAGAACGGCACAGGTGACGCAGCAGCAGCTGGCCTTACTGGATTGTCTGCAGATATCAGTTCAAATACTTCTGCAGTGTTGGTTATGCCAGGCGACACGCCGTTACTGACATCGCACACCATCAATCAACTCATTGCAGAACACACAGCATCTAAAAGTGCAGCCACCGTTCTGACCGCCGTTCTCAATGACCCAACCGGATACGGCCGCATCGTGCGAGATTCGAATGGAAACGTTGTCGGCATTGTTGAGCACAAGGACGCATCACCCGATGAACTGAACATTCGTGAGATCAACACAGGGATTTACCTTTTCGATTTCGAATTGTTTGGTCCAGCACTCAAAGGAATCGGCACGAATAACAGCCAAGCCGAGTACTACCTGACCGATGTCATAGCAGTACTGGCATTGACTGGCCACTCTGTTGGGTCAGTCATTGCACCAGCCGAAGAGACTGCCGGAGTCAATGACCCACTGCAACTGGCAGAGGCTGAGCAAGAAATGCTCCGGCGAAACGCGGCCCGCTGATTCATTCAGCATGCGAAGATGCCCAAGCGGCCCGCGTGTTCTACCATTGGCTCATATGAACGCGCGGTCGATGGAGAAGGTCACTACGAAGAGACTGTCGCTGTACACGGGTCGAACACACCCGTCTCTGGCACTAGAAGTCGCAGAACACCTCGGCATCACTCTTGGTGACGCCAACATCGTTGAATTCGCTAACGGCGAAATTCGCCCTCGGTTTACCGACAGCATTCGCGGCGGAGATGTTTTCATTATGCAGTCGCACTTCGGAACTGATGCAGGTTCCATCAACGACTCCATCATGGAACAGCTCATCATGATTGATGCCGCACAACGTGCATCAGCAAAGCGCATCACCGCAGTGTGCCCGTTCTACGGATACGCACGCCAAGATCGCAAAGCAGAAGGTCGTGAACCAATTACTGCTCGACTCATCGCTGACTTGTTCAAAGCAGCCGGAGCAACGCGCATGGTGTCACTCGACCTTCACAGCGGGCAGATTCAGGGTTTCTTTTCAGGCCCTGTTGACCACCTCACGGCACTTCCCGTGCTCGAGCGTTACGTGCGCGAACATGCGCCCGAAGATCTGGTCATTGTGTCGCCAGATGCTGGTCGCGTAAAAGTTGCCGAGCGTTTTGCACAGCACTTGTCAGACCGCAATGCAGATGTTGCATTCATTAACAAGCGCCGACCAAAGGGCACGACCAATGTTGCCATTGCAAAAGAAGTCATTGGTGATGTTGACGGTCGTCTGTGCATCCTCACCGACGACATGATCGATACCGGTGGCACCATCGTGTCGGCAGCTGAATTGTTGCTCGAGCGTGGCGCAAAAGAAGTGTGGGCAATGGCCACACACGGCGTCCTGTCAGGCCCTGCCGTTGAGCGCCTGACAAAATCCCCCATCTCACGAGTTGTCTTGACAAACACATTGCCCCTCCCAGCTGAGAAGCATTTCGACAAGGTGGAAGTGCTCTCGGTCGCAAAAATCATCGCTGATGCACTTGCTGCAGTCTTTGACGAGACCAGCGTGTCAGAACTCTTCGACGGCGAAAACCAGTCCTAAATGCCCCGGCGGGCCGAAAAACCCGCCCCCAGCAGTTCGGCCCCTGTGGCAGTAGCCGGTTCAGGTCATAGACTTCGTAGCCGTGTCGAATACAGCAACTCTCTCAGCCGAAGCCGGTCGTGTAACCGGAAGCCCAGCATCGCGTCGTCTGCGCGCCGCCGATCGCATTCCTGGCATCCTCTATGGCCATGGCATGACTCCCGTCATCTTGTCGGTTGCTC